>JBQCJM010000025.1:0-9249 GCA_051952715.1 Flavisolibacter sp. | reverse complement strand
AACAGTATTGTTTTCTAAGTTATTTATGTAAAAAAAAGGAAGTGCCATAATGCGAAGAAATAAAAAAAGCTCCGTAAACAGAGCTTTGGTATAAAGAGAATTAGTAAGCATTAGAACGGATCTTCATCGTCCGGTAAATCATTCATCTTGCTTCCGGTTTGAATGAACATCCTGGCGCCGCCATTACCGTCATTTCCTGAAACAGGTTTAAAATTCGATGGCATATTAAAATTGCCAAACCCATTGCCTTCATCCCACTCAATAAACTTTTGAATGTGCAGCAAAGCTTTCAGCTTAATGGTTTCCAAAGAACCATTACGATGCTTGGCAATACGCACATGCGTTTCGCCCCGGTTGTTATCTCCCATTTCATCCTGCGTTATATCGTAGTATTCAGGACGATATAAGAACATGACCATATCAGCATCCTGCTCAATGGCTCCGGATTCACGCAGGTCGCTCAGTTGCGGCATCTTATTGCCATCTTTTCTTTTTTCCACCTCACGGCTTAATTGCGAAAGTGCAATAATGGGAACCTGCAACTCTTTTGCCAATCCTTTTAACGAACGTGAGATGGTTGAAATTTCCTGCTCACGGTTGGAATTCCTATCACCTGTTCCACTCATTAATTGCAGATAGTCAATGATGATCAAACCAATATTACCCGTGTTTTTTAAACGGCGGCATTTGGCCCGCAATTCAAAAATGTTCAATGCTGCCGTGTCATCAATATAAATGGGCGCCTGAGATAAACGCTGAATGCCTTTTGCATACAACTGTTTCATTTCATGCTCCTCCATTTTGCCACGGGAAATTTTTTCAAGATGTATTTCACTTTCAGCTGCAAGAATACGCTGTACCAATTGCCCAGCGCTCATTTCCAAAGAAAACAACGCCACTGGTGTCGCCTTCGTTGGGTGCAAAGCAGCACTGCGGGCCAGGTTCAAAGCAAAAGCCGTTTTACCCACGGCAGGTCGTGCAGCCAAAATAATCAGGTCGGTACTTTGCCATCCATAAGTAACTCTGTCAAGTGAGGCAAAGCCACTGGGTACGCCGGTTATATCTTCGTTTTTGTGACGCAGGTCTTCAATGCGCTGAATGGTTTTTACCAGTACCGAATCAATGGATTCGTAATTATTTTTCAGGTGATTGCTTGTTACTTCATACATCTTACTTTCAGCCTGATCGAGCAAGTCAAAAACATCGGTGCTGTCTTCATACGCATCGGAGATAATTTCACCGCTAATGCGTATTAGTTCCCGCTGAATAAATTTCTGAAGAATAATTCTTGAGTGAGCCTCAATATTGGCTGAAGAAACAACAGCGTTTGTCAATTTAGTAACATAATAAGGACCGCCAACCAAATCCAGTTCTTCTTTAAAACGCAGTTCTTCCACCACCGTTAAAATATCAATAGGCTGGCTTTTATTAGCCAGGCTTTGCATGGCCTTATAAATACGCTGGTGCGCATCTACATAAAAACATTCCGGTTTCAGAATTTCAACCACTGCATCAAAAGCTCCTTTCTCCAGCATAATGGCACCCAATACTGCTTCTTCCAGGTCTTTGGCTTGTGGTGGCACTTTGCCATAGATCATGGTGCTCAGGTCAAGCGGTGTTTTTCTGCGGTTTTTTTTATCTCGATTGAGGTTAGTAAGATCCATATTAGTTTTTCGTCAAAAAAGTGAAACCATTGATTTTTCGATCAATGACCTATGGGGCTTACAATTAGTTTTGGTATTAAATTATTGTTACGAATAGGTTATCTAAATGTTCCCAGTAAGTCAGACGGCGAATATAAATGCAGCTACAAGTTCCAAAATCATTTTTGCAAGGAATATTTTAATCAACAGATTATCCATGCGTCACTCACAACCCGACAGCAGTTATACACACACATTATCAATCTATCCACAAAATTGAATTTTTTTGCGCAGCTTTCTATGGTTTGTGCACAAGTTTTGTTTAGAAAAAAAACGACAAGAAGTTTTGGCTATATGGCACAAACTACAGAATGGAGCTTCAGCCATTTTTGAAGATTATCAGATGGGATCAAATGCTCAAAACAGCTTTCGATAAACGATTAAAATTGATGAAATTTTGTATGTGGGGAACTTTTTTTGCGGCAAGTGCTGCATCCTTTCAGGTAACGAACACCCAGGAGGTCTGAAAACAATATTTCGGCCGGGAAAATAAAAACATTGACCATAAATCTAATCCTAAAATCAAATTCATCAGTGGTCTTATCTTTGTCCACTTACAAATGATTTAATTAATGACGATTTCTTATAAATGGCTTAGCGAATATCTGCCTGTTGAAATAGAACCGGACCGCCTTTCCAAAATTCTTACTTCTGTTGGACTTGAAGTTGAGAAAATGGAAAGTTTTGAAGAAGTAAAAGGTGGATTGAAAGGCTTGGTAATTGGCGAAGTATTGCAGGCCGAACAGCATCCAAATGCTGATAAATTAAAACTTACTAAAGTAAATATTGGCAAAGGAGAGCCTTTGCAAATTGTTTGTGGCGCACCCAATGTGGCTGCCGGACAAAAAGTAGTGGTAGCTACTGTAGGCACTACTATTTATCCATCTTCAGGCGATTCACTAACAATGAAAGTGGCTAAAATTCGCGGCGTAGAAAGCTATGGAATGATCTGTGCTGAAGATGAGATTGGTCTTGGCACGTCGCATGCAGGCATAATGGTGCTGCCGCAAGATGCCAAAGTGGGCTCTAAAGCAGAAGATTATTTTCAACCATACAGCGATATCATTTACGAGATTGGCCTTACACCCAACCGCATGGACGCCATGAGCCATTGGGGTGTAGCAAGAGATGTATGTGCTTATCTTTCGCACCATGATAAAAAGGAAGCCAGGCCTGTTTTGCCAAAAAATAATTTTAAAGTTGATGCTGCCTCTTTGCCCATTGAAGTAAGCATTGAAAACAATGAAGCCTGCAGGCGTTACTCCGGTGTGTGCATTGCAGGTGTGCAGGTAAAAGAATCACCAAAATGGCTAAAAGAACGTTTGAAATCAATCGGCCTTCGCCCTATCAACAATATTGTGGACATCACCAATTTTATTCAGCACGAAACAGGGCAACCACTGCATGCTTTTGATTACAACCAGATCAAAGATCATAAGGTAATTGTGAAATCATTGGCTGATGCAACCAGTTTTGTTACGCTTGATGAAAAAGAAAGAAAATTAACCAGCGAAGATCTGATGATCTGCGACGCCAATGACCCCATGTGCATTGCGGGTGTATTTGGCGGACTGCATAGCGGCGTTACGGAGAAAACAACCAATATATTTTTAGAAAGTGCTTATTTCGATCCGGTATCTATTCGTAAAACATCATTTCGCCATGGCTTACGCACTGATGCTGCAACCCGTTTTGAAAAAGGCATTGATATTTCTCAAACCGTCAACATAGTAAAAAGAGCCGCCATGCTGATAAAAGAAATAGCAGGTGGCGATATTGCTTCTGACGTTGTAGATATTTATCCAGATCCTCAACCCAAAAAGGAAGTTTCTATTAAATATCATTTTCTTAAAAAACTTTCAGGAAAAAATTATCATCCGGACACCGTAAAAAATATTTTGCAAAGCCTGGGATTTTCAGTGGAAAGAGACAGTATGGATACATTAACTGTAGCTGTTCCCTTTCATAAACCCGACGTGTCTTTACCGGCAGATCTGGTGGAAGAAGTACTGCGGATTGATGGACTGGACAATATTGATATTCCTACAACCATCAGCATATCGCCTGCCATTGAAGAAAATTATAAAGCCGAAGTATTGAAAGAAAAAATTTCTAACGTTCTCACAGGCCTTGGCTTCACTGAAATACTTACAAACTCTATTACAAACGCTGCTTATTTTTCGGAGGAAGAATTGAAAACAGTTGTGCACTTGTTGAACAACTTAAGTAGTGAGCTGAACATCATGCGGCCATCCATGCTGCACACTGCGCTGGAGGTAATTGCTTTCAATATCAACCGCAAAAACCATAATATCAGGTTTTTTGAATTTGGTAAAACTTATACTACTACTGCTGTTGGCGAATATCACGAGCAAGCACATCTCTGTCTTTATTTAACCGGACAATTAAACCAGGCGCATTGGAAAAATAAAGCCGTGACTTCGGATATTTATTATATCAAAGGCGTTGCGGAAGCAATTCTTTCTGCTTTAGGCATTAAAAATGTTTCGTTCGAAAAAGCTGAAAGTAATGAATTGCAAACTGCTTTGACTGCGGAATTGAATGGAGAAAAATTATTAGAATTAGGTAGTGTAAAAAATAGCTTAACTTCTTTATTCGATATCAAACAACCTGTGTTCTTTGTCGATCTTTACTGGTATGCCATTTTGAAACATGCAGGTAAAAAAGTGCAGTTCAGGGAAATAGCCAAATATCCTTCCGTGGAAAGAGACCTTGCCATTGTTGTTCCCAGATCAATGAAGTATAAAGAAGTAAAAGAACAGTTAGCCAAACTTCGTTTGAATAAATTGCAGGATGTAAAATTGTTTGATGTTTTTGAAAGCGAAAAAATAGGCGCTGATAAAAAATCCATGGCTATCAACTTTACCTTTTTGGATCAAGAGAAAACTTTAACCGACAAGGAAATTGATGCGTGGATGAATAAGATCATGACCACTTTAGAAAAAGAACTGCAGGCAGAAATAAGAAAATAACAAATGTCTGTTGACCAGCAATTCAATATTATCAACGACAAACTTCAGCAACTGCTGAAGCAATACAACCGTTTGCAAAAAGAAAACGAACGGTTGAAAGAAGAATTGCAACAAGCCATAAACACTGAAGCCACAACGCAGCAAAGAATGGACGAACTGCAACAGCAAGTCGCTATTCTCAAGGTTGCATCTGGTGAAATGAGCGAAAAGGACAAAAAAGATTTTGAGAGAAAGATCAATCAATACATCAGGGAAATTGACAAATGCATTTCATTTTTAAGTCAATAAAATAATCAGTAATGAGTAATGAGCTCGTGTTAGGTTTAAAAAATTTTTAAATGGCAGAATGCCCGATACCTGTAGTTCACCCACTCATTACTGATTACTCATCACTCATTATGGAAGAACTCATACCATTAAATCTTCTTATCGGTGATAGAACTTACCGTGTACGCATCCAGCCAAAGGATGAAGAAGTAGTACGTAAAACAGTTAAAACCATCAACGATAAATTGCTTGAATTTAAAACGCAGTTTGCCGGCAAAGACATGCAGGATTATATTGCCATGGTGCTGGTTTGGTTTGCTACGGACCAAAACGCGGCCATCTCTAACCAGGTGAATTTAGATAATGTAAGCAGCCGCCTGCAAACGCTTGAAAAAATGATTGATGGCGCCTTAGAATAAATCTGGCCGCTTAGAGCGGCCAGATTTAAAGATTCCAAAAACATCTCCTGAATTAATTCGTCATCGCTTCTGCCAATTTACCCGCCAATTCATCGCCTCTTAAGTTTTTGGCAATAATTTTTCCTTGTGGGTCAATTAAAACATTTTGGGGAATAGCCCTTATGCCATATTGCTTTGCTACAGCATTGTCCCAAAATTTTAAATCGCTTACGTGGTTCCAGGTCAAGCCGTCGTCGTGAATGGCTTTCAACCATTTTTCTTTAGCATTTGGCCGGTCAAGCGATACGCCAAGGATGGTAAAGTTTTTATCCTTGTATTGATTAAATGCCTTTACTACATTAGGATTTTCGGCACGGCAGGGGCCGCACCAGCTTGCCCAAAAATCTACCAGTACATATTTACCTTTGAAAGAAGAAAGCGATACAGGATTACCTAAAGTATCGTTTTGGGTAAAATCCATGGCATAACTTCCAATGGCTGTTTTTTTAGCAATATCAATTCTCTCCTTAAAAGCTACCGCCGATGGACGCTGTTGTTGAGAGGCCGGCAACATGTTAAATAAAGGTTCAACTTTGGCAGCATCAATATCCCATCCGGCATATTGCTGTAATGCATATAAGGCAACCGGAGAATTTGTATTGCTTTTTAAAAAGCCGCCATAAACTTTTTCTTTTATCTCGTTGTCAATCGCATCTATCCTGGCTTCTATCTTTTTCATTTCTTCCTTTTCGTCTGCTTTGCGGGCAGCGCCATATGCTTCATAAAGCTTGTTCAATTCAGGAGAATACGCATCTTCGGCCTTGGTAAGCTTTTCAAAATCAGCCTGGCCTTTAGCACCTTTTACTGTATTATTTTTTAGTGAGTCTTTAGCAACAATGTCAATTTTTGTTGGCTCTAAAAAGAACTGCAAAAATTCAGACTTTGCCCTTTCCTCTCCTTCCTGTTTAGCATATTTCACCTGTAACCTTGCCACAGTTGGTTCAGTAACTTTTCCTTCAAACTTAAATTCGCCGTCTTTGGCCTGGGAACTATCCTGCTGGCTGTTATCGCCATCACGATAAAAAAAATAAACCTTATCAATTGGCTTGAAAGATTTCAACTCGCCTTTTACTTTAAACTCCTGCGCCGATGTTTGCAAATTGGCAAAAACAGGCAGCAGCAAAAACAGAAGTAGTCTTTTCATTTTCATTAATTATAGATGCAAGTTTAAACAAATTATTGCGGTTAACACCTTCCGCTCATCATCTTTACAATAGCAAATTCTTTAAATACATGGGGTTTTGTATCTTCGCCACCTACCCCTAAAAGCGGTATGGCAAGTCATTATACATATATCAACCACCAAATTTTTAAAACCCTGAGAAATGGACCTCAACATAATTACACTCATTATAGCCATAGTGGCCTTACTGGTAGGCATTATAGCGGGTAAATTTATTTTTGCCAAAGACACACGCAAAAGAGTAGAAGAAGCCGAGCTGCAAGCGCAAACCCTTATTAAAGAAGCAGAGTTAAGAGCTCAAACCATTCGCAAAGAAAAAGAGCTTGAGGCTAAGGAAAGGTTTGTACAATTGAAATCGGAACACGAGAAAGAAGTGATGGAACGCAACCGCAAGGTGGTTGAAGGCGAGAACCGCATTAAGCAAAAAGAACAAGGCTTAAATCAAAAAACAGAACAGTTAGAACGCCAGCTTAAAGAAAACGATGCCATCAAGCAAAACCTCAATCGCCAGATTGAAGTAGTGAATCTGAAGCAGGCCGAATTAGAAAAACACCAGGAAGAGCACACCCGCCGCCTGGAAAAAATTTCAGGTCTTACAGCCGAAGAAGCCAAAGCGCAACTGGTAGAAAGCTTAAAACAGGAGGCTCATTCGCAGGCCCTGGGTTTGCAACAGGAAATTATTGACGAAGCCAAACAAAAGGCCAATAAAGAAGCCCGTAAAATAATTATTCAAAGCATTCAACGCACTGCATCGGAGCAGGCCATTGAAAACGCCATTACGGTTTTCAACCTTGAAACCGACGAGATCAAAGGACAGATCATTGGCCGCGAAGGAAGAAATATCAGAGCTATAGAAGCTGCTACCGGCGTAGATTTAATTGTTGATGACACGCCTGAAGCCATTATTCTTTCTTGCTTCGATCCGTTAAGAAGGGAAATTGCCCGCCTCAGTCTGCAGCGTCTTGTTTCCGATGGCCGCATTCACCCTGCCCGCATTGAAGAAGTGGTGGAAAAAACCCGGCGCCAGTTGGAAGAGCAGATCATGGAGATCGGCGAAAGAACTGTTATTGAATTAGGTATTCACGGTCTTCATAAAGAACTGGTACGCCTGGTAGGTAAAATGCGTTTCCGTTCTTCTTACGGACAAAACCTGTTGATGCACAGCCGCGAAGTTGCCAATCTTTGTGCTGTTATGGCCTCTGAACTGGGATTGAATCCGAAATTGGCCAAACGTGCCGGATTACTCCACGACATTGGCAAAGTGCCTGATGAAGAAACAGAACTGAGCCATGCCTTGTTAGGCGCCAAACTGGCCGAAAAATATGGCGAGAACCCGGCTATTGTAAACGCCATTGGTGCGCACCACGACGAAATGGAAATGCAGTATGTCATTTCACCTATTGTGCAGGCCTGTGATGCTATCAGTGGTGCCCGTCCTGGCGCCAGAAGAGAGATCATGCAGCAATATTTACAGCGTATTAAAGAACTGGAAAATTTGGCGCAGGCATATAACGGCGTAGAAAAAGCTTATGCTATACAAGCTGGCCGCGAATTAAGGGTGATTGTAGAAGCAGATAAAGTTTCTGACGGCGAAAGCGAAAAATTGTCTTTTGAAATTGCACAAAAGATTCAAACCGAAATGACTTATCCAGGCCAGATCAAAGTAACTGTGATCAGGGAAAAAAGAGCTGTAAATGTGGCGAGATAAACGTATGAACCTGGATTAAGTAGCTTTTAAGGATTAAGGAAATTAAACCTTACTAATATATCAGGAGCCTTCAGAAATGAAGGCTCTTTATTTTGTACCTGGCAGCATTGCAATGAATTTGCCGGACGCTGTTAACTTCCGTTCCAGGCTTTTACGTTTCTATTGAACAAAAAGTTTACATACCAATATAAAGGCACAACAAAGAAGTTTTTTGCGTGCATCTGTGCCTGAAATAAAAAAGCTCAGCAGAATTATTACTGCTGAACGGAGCGTCGCAACAAAAGTTTGATAGATATTCAAAAAGAGGACAACAAAAAATATTGATTAAAGGACTTTTAACAGCCTTGGATTAAAAAATCTTGCACCTTACATCTTAAATCTCCATTCTTTCCCTTACCTTTGCCGTCCTTAAATTTTGAGTTATGAACGCTGCAATTGCCTACGTACACGAACAATTAACGGGCAAAAAAGATTTCCCTAAGTTTAAAGCCGGTGACAATATCACTGTCAACTATAAAATTATTGAAGGTAACAAGGAGAGAATCCAGTCCTTCCGTGGTGATGTAATTAAAAAGCAAGGCGAAGGCACTACAGCTACCTTCACAGTGCGTAAGATCTCCGACGGCGTAGGCGTAGAAAGACTTTTCCCTTTTTACTCTCCTAATATTGACTCTATTGTTGTTAACAAATCTGGCCGTGTTCGTCGTGCTAAACTGTACTATCAACGTGAACGCAGCGGTAAAAGTGCAAGGATCCAGGAAAAGAAAAGAGCTTTGGAAACAGCATAAATCGTTAATCTTTTTAAAAAAGCGTCCTGCAACCGGGACGCGTTTTTATTGGAAAAAAATATTTGGTTCCTTTCCCGGCAGTTGTTATTTACGATACCTTTTTTTGTTAATTATTAATTTTATAAATACATTTTATGGGCCCGTTAGGT
>JBQCJM010000024.1:0-10691 GCA_051952715.1 Flavisolibacter sp. | reverse complement strand
GCTACTTAATTCTTTTAGCCGGTTTTGCCATTATTTTGTAATTAATGTCAGGGCTTGCAATTTCCTTCCGTACTCATCGTCTGCTGCTAACTTCAGAATATCGTTTTGCAAGCCGAGCACCCACAGGGTATTAAAATAAGCTCCCATGGAAACGCTTGGATTTCCTTTTTCTATTTCCACAAGCGTTGACCGGTTAATAGCGGCTCTTTCAGCTACCTGCAAAGTGGTGAGCTTTCTGCGTTTCCGGGCCAGCTTCAGGTTTTCGCCCATTTGCTGCAGCATCTTCATGTGTGCCGGGAAAACAACCGCCTTTTTTGTCCTCATGTTGGATATTTTAAACAAAAATGCTAAAAACGTTGAAAATATCCAACAAAATAGAGTTGGATGTACTATCAAGATGTCCTCTCAAAATGTGGACGCACTGGAATGGCGGCAAGGAATTAGCCACAATGGTACTGCCTAGGGGAGCCTTGATAGCCAACCCCTACGTGCGCTGATCCGTTGAATTAACTCCTGTCATAACGATTGGTTCAGCAGTTGAGGAAATGAGGCTGCACCGGAATGCAGCCCTTTTGATTTTAAAAATGGATTTTTAAAAGCATTTGCTGGAGCTTTTCATTGGCAATGATGCACTGCGCGAGGTGCTCAGGTGCTGTTTTTAGTTTATTGAGTGCCTCCATAACATTTTGCAGGCTTTGCCAATGCGGAAAGGTAGTTTCTGCCACCTGGCAGAGTAACTGCCTTGCGTCACTAACAGAAAGAAAGGGAATGGCAGCGCCACGCAGCAGAGGCCTGAAACGACCCGTTTGCCAGAGTGAGTAAGAGAGCCAAAAATAAAAATCAAAAGCTTCCCCGTTGCTGCATCGGACGGCAAGAGCGTTTACCCAAGGTGTAAGATTGGGCTGACCGGCGTTTTCGCCTTTGGAGAGCATGTAAAACGTGTAGGCCTGGCAGCCGGTGCTGGCGGACCTGTAACAATTGATTTGGGGATTACACATAGTATGAGCATTTAGTGATGCTCCGCTGCGCTGCGCTAACATTTACTCAAAAGAAAAAAGGAAAAAAAGAAAGCTTTTTTGAAGGCGGCGGAGGACAGCAAAGCAAGGAGGAACGGAATAAATGAAGGGTTGGTGAGTGAGCAAGCCGTTTCAACAATTTTTATCTTTTGGCCCGGGAAAATTTTTGAAAGGGCTTTGGTGTTTATGCCGTAGTTCCTTGCTTTGCTGTGGTGCATGGCCTGTGATAGCCGCCTAACTTAGCTGCTATTTTTGATCTTGTTTTTTTGTTGCTCAATTCATAACCCTCCAATTCATTTCAACTGTATTTTCAGCTTCAATTATTTAGAAATGCGTTTGAAAAGCTTATATATTACCTGTTTAGTGTTGTTAGCTAGTAACTGTTATAGTCAAAGCAAATCGATAGATACTGTAGCTGTAAGAAAGTTGTTGATGGCTTCTGCGGATTCGATGGGCGAATTATTTGTAAGAGGTGAGATCAAAGAATATGTACACTATGTTCATCCAATTATTGTAAAAGCAATGGGAGGTGAAGATAAGATGGTCCGTTATCTCGACAGCATGATAAAATCTTTAAAGGCCCAAGGTTTTGAATTTAAAGATGTGCGAATCGGGATGGAATCAGCATTGTTTTCTGCTAATAAGGAATTGCAAGCCTGCGTGAGTCAAATACAGGAATTAAAAGTTCCAAAGGGACGGTTGATAGTGACTTCCTATTTGATTGCTATTTCTGATGACGCAGGCAGAAACTGGCATTTTATTGATACCGGAAATTATAGCCTCACAACGTTAAGAAAATTACTGCCTAGTCTGAACCGACAAATGGTTGTGCCCGACAGACAACAACCAATATTTTATCCCGAATGAGCTACTGGCTTTGATTCAAGCTGTTTACGTATTGAGGCAGAGCCAAAGCGAAAGCTTAATGTTCCTATTCCGTTTTAAGAACGGAATTATTCATGCATCTGCTGCCGGAAGCTTGCTTGAGTGAAGCCGGCGAAGAAAAGTGAACGCATGCCTGGCAGCCTGGAATGGCTTTGCGAAAGATATGTGCACCCTTCGACATGTTTAGGGTTCTGGGTGCAGGGGAGAAGGCGTGCCATGTCTTGCTGCAACATGCGTGGGGAGCGGACAGGCAGTAGTGAATGGACCTGAGGAAGGCTGAATGAAAGGTAGCTGAAGGCAGTTTTGAAATAGCAAGCAGCGTGACAAACTTGGCTTCGCCAACCCGAAGTGCATAGCAGTGAAAAGCAGACCATGAAGGAGTAATATACAGATGCCTGCTTTTGACTGCAATGGTTTGGTACATCTGCTTGCCAACGACGAATAAGGAACACCACTTTACCGGTGTGGGATGGTTAAGGTGAGAGTGCAGATCATTTAAAAACGAAAGCATCCGGTGACGAAAGAAGCGCAGGCAAGGCAGGTGCTATGAGGCGCACATATTGGCCTCGTGCATTGTTGCGCCTTATAGCTGCTGCCTGTAGTGGCAATTGGAACGGAGTGATTTTTTGCCGGAAGCGGCCGAAATGAGAGAGCGAGTGAGTGGAGCTTGCGTAACGAACGATGTGAATGAATGAGGCTACCTGGAGGCAGTAACGAGATTTCTGCTGAACATGATTACCGAACGATGAAAGTAGTGCGACGCAACAAAAGATTAATAGTAGCAATGCAGGTTGGTTCAAAATAAATATTCTAATTATAGTTGTGCTTATGATTTTTATCTTTTTTTTCTAATGCAGATTGTTTTAAAATTTTGATTGCACTTTTTCGATTGTATATAAGTTTTGGTGTTAGCGGCTCACAACTATTTTCAATTATTTCTAAATTGTGTTATGTCAAATAAGTACACACCGATACATGCGTATGTAGAAATAGAAAAAGAATTAAAACGTAAAATTAGTTCCGAGCCAGATAAGGTTATTTTAGGTGCCAACCTTAAGGAGCTTACAGACTATTATTTTTCACTTCATTCCATAACTCCCTTAAAAATAGATTCATCCAAAGAAGAGGTCGGAGAAGTAAAACATAATCTTTCGATAGATGATTCTTTATCTGCAAAAAGGGTATTTGAAGAAACAAAAGACTTATCTAATATTTTTCACAAAGTAGAAGAATTGGTTGTATACATTCCAATTGTTCCCAACCCCCAAATAGAAAAATTAAAGCAATTCAAGCCCTCTCACATTCCAATAAGTTGGTCGAATAAAGGATCGATTATTATTAAATCAGAAATCAAAAAAGGCACTTGGTCTAAACAAGCTGATATAGTAGCGAATGAAGTCAACTCTATTAAAAACCAGGTTTATGAATGGATAGACTCACTTAGTATACTATTGCAAAATTTAAACCAAAGCCTGAAACAGAATATCGAAAATTTGATAACACAAAGAAGAGACCAAATCTTAGCAGATAAGGAAAGGCACATGGCAATATTTCAAAAGATCAACGTGTCACTAAAGCAGCGTGATAACCCAGCTTTAAAACGAATTCAACTCAATCAAAATCCTTTAGTTCAAAGAATAAAGCCATCGCCGAATTTTATTGAAGATTATGTTCTTGATCAAGAAAAAGTCATTGATGTGGTTAGAATTCTTGATAACTATGGTCAACAGTTTGAAAAGACACCCAAGAGTTTTGAGACCAGTGCAGAAAATGATTTGCGCAATGTTTTACTTGTTGGTTTAAATGGGATTTTTGAAGGCAAGGCTACCGGCGAGACTTTTATGGCAAATGGTAAAACAGATATCTATCTTAATATAGATAAAGGGCAAATTTTAGTTTGTGAATGCAAATTATGGGGAGGAGGCCAAGTTTATCGTGAAACAATTGACCAAATATTAGGCTATCTCACATGGAGAAATAACTGTGGAATCATTTTGTCATTTTCAAGAAACAAGAGTTTTACAAAAGTTCTGAAAGAATCTGAAACTGTGATTAAAAAACACGATACATTCAAAGACAACTTTGAGACAGTTTCACAGACACATTTTGTGTCTAATCATATTCTGCCTTTGGATGATTTGAAAAAGGTTGAGCTGCACCATTTGTTTTATAACCTCTACATATAAATATTTTCAGAGAATTGTTTCAGTATCATTCATAGTGGATCAAATGCAAAAACTTCACATTGTCTTATAACTTGTGATCTGACTTTTGCTGTCAAGCGTGAAAAGGATTCCAGTTTTTGGCAGAAGATTAAAGTGCATTCCCCTCTGTACCGAAATTTTATAATTGATTACCAAACAGATTATAATTTATAAAGCTAAATTAAAAGCAGGTGCCATCCGGTCCTGTTCGGCTTTTGGAATTTTATATTTTGTCGCAAGTGTTTTCCATGAAGAAATTGCAGACCTGATTTGCTTAATTATTTTATTTGCTTCTTTGTTTTCCAGCCTGCAATAATCAGCTATTTCCATGGCAAGGTCTAAATCCAAAGAGTTGTTATCATCTGTGATATTGAGGCATAGTTCAGCCCCGTATTCATTTGGATTCATATCATAGGCTGGTGACAAGATCCAGCCGTTTTGTGTTAAGATAAAACCATGGTTGCGGAGATGATCGTCCGTATTCTTAACACAAATATTGAACACAATTCTTCGCCATAGCTGACGCAGGTCCTGTTCTACCTGTGCGCCATGGCGGGTAAGAAATTCAATGAGTTCGAGATAGCTTGCTGTTCCGGTATCTTCTCCATCCTTGTGACCTAGTAAAGTCATGGCAGAAGCGAAGTGAATTCTTTTGTTGTTTTCTATTCTGTCGAATCGTTTCGTGAGGTAGGTATTGTACTTACTATTGAATTTTTTAATTGAGCCTTCGGCGACATTAATACCTGCTTTGAGGGCAAGCTGATTGGCTACCATTTCCCATGCCGCTACATCTTTCTCATCATTTTTGCTGGGGAACTTAGCGATCCACAACTGGTTGTGCTTGTCCATTACACTTGCTTTGGGCCTTGCCCCACCAAGAGACGAACCGGGAGCAATTAATAGGTTTATCCATTTGAGATAGTGAGGATCGTCGGTGTTGTCTTCTTCAAATCTCAAACTTGCCTGTTCGAGTTCCGGCAGTGATGTCCAGGGAGGCGAAGCCATTTCCTTATTGTCATTTAGAAAGGGACCTTCCTGGTCTGTTTTGAATCGTAAGGCGCCCATACGGTGGCCATCAAATACGCCTAAGAGAAAGTCAGATTCCAATAATTTCCTCACTGCCTTTCCTTCGTTTTTTGCCATCACCGCTTCTCTTCTTTGCATGAGCACCCGACCCCATCTATCAGGACATGAATCGAGGAAAACACCAAAGTTGCTTTTATCATCTCTTGGATAGTAGGCTCCTGAATACATTTGTAGATCGGGATCGAGCATTTGAGAGAAGCCGGATTTGAGCCATTCGGCAGAGTATTCAAAGGCAAAAGATTCCTTTCCTCTAACAGACGTTGCCGTTAGTGTTCCCATGTGCTTTGGTTCTTCCAATCCCAGCCAGTGAGCAAATACGAGTATGTCTTTTTTTGCAGTTGCCATTATTGTTTCTTCTTTTTAGGTGCTCTTTCTTTTACCACCATATCAGCATCCTGGAGTTTTCTACCCAATGCATCATCAACTGCTATTCTCAACAAATCTTTCTCAAGACCTAAAACAAATAATACCTGTGCATAAGCGCCTATGGCCACGCCGGATGCTCCTTTCTCAATGGAAAGCAGGGTTGGACGGCTGATGTTGGCTCTTTCGGCTACCTGCTCTGCGGATAGTTTACGGCGAAGCCTGGCGAGCTTTATGTTTTCACCCAGTTCTTCCAGAATCTTTCGGAGAGAAGGCATTGGCAGGGCTTTCTTGGTTGCCATAATGATAAAAATAATTTACAAATATAGTCAAATTTGTAAAAAATATTTTACATTAATGAAGACTATAAATAAGCATTGTTTTTAGGGAATGAATCATCTGAGCCAAGAATGCTCTTAAAATAATGATTTGCCTTGACTATGTTTGGCGCATCTGTTTGTTTTTCTTTTTTTATTTATTGTGATTGTAATACAAGCAGTTAGCATAAAATAATAAATTTTTTAGCAAAATATTTGTTGACAAAAAATATATTTCATATAAATTTGTCAACAATAAAAATACTATGACTCTCGCTGAAAACCTTTTTGGAACCAGGTTGAAACTTGCAAGGAAAATGGCTGGTATGTCATTACAGGACCTTGCTGACGCGTTACAAAACAAGGTCTCAAAGCAAGCCCTAAGCAAGTATGAAATGGGTTCTATGAACCCTTCCAGTGATATATTAGTTGCTATTTCCAACGCCCTTAAGGTTAAGCCGGACTATTTTTTAAAGAAGAATCAGGTTGAGTTGGGAGAAATTTTGTTCCGTAAAAAGGCGAGTCTGTCTAAAAAGACTGAAGAAGCCATTGTTGAGAAAGTCAGAGATTATGTTGAGAGATATTTAGAAATAGAAAATCTCCTTGCGGTTGACAACAAATTTAAGAATCCGCTAAAAGGCTATAAACTCAACACTAAAAAAGATGTAGAAGCTGCAGCCAATAAGCTAAGGGAAGAATGGGACTTGGGAACTGATTCTATACCCAACATCATTGAAATGTTAGAGTTTAAAGGCATCAAGGTATTGTTGATTGACGATGTAGATGATATTGATGGTTTAGCCGTTTATACTTCAAAAGGAATACCTGTTGTTGTAGTGAATACCCGGAATAAACCGATCGAAAGAATCAGATTTACCATCATCCATGAATTGGCTCACCTGCTATTACAACTGGAAGCTTGTAAATCGCCCAAAGAAGTCGAAGAGTGGTGCCACTTTTTTTCGAGCTGCTTTTTGATGCCCACTGTGATGCTTGTAAAAATGATCGGCGGAAAGAAGCGAAGTTATATCTATATCAATGAGCTTATCGCCATAAAGGAATATTTCGGTGTTTCGATAAGAGCAATTGTGCACCGGCTAAGAGAAATAGAAGTTATCACCGACAGCTATTATCAACGGTGGGTGATATATATGAGCAAAACTTTCGGGGGCAAGAAAGAGCCGGGTACTTATAAAGGCGAGGAAAAGTCAAAATTGTTTGACCAGTTAATCAACCGTGCACTTGCGGAAGAAGTTATTAGCTTAAGTAAAGCTGCTGCTCTTTGGAATATTAGTATTAATGAAATAAGAAAAGGTTTTGCCGGTGTCAGATAAAAAAGAAATAGTAATCAAAGATGCCTGCATCTTGTTCGACCTTGTGGATTTAGATCTGCTCGGTCATTTCTTTTCGCTGGCAGTTATGGCAATGACTACTCCACAGGTTATAGGCGAAATAACCGATGAACAGCAATTACAAGCAGTATCCGCTTATATCGATAATGGGTTATTGCAAGTTGACAACAGCGGTGAATATGAAGCGATTCTTAAGATCAGCGAAGGATATCCCGGACTGAGTACTGCAGACAGTTCAGTATTGGAGTTAGCACTAAGAAAAGATGCAATCATTTTTAGCTCTGATGGTTTACTTAGAAAAATATCAACCAGAAAAGAGCTAACTGTAAGAGGTGTTCTTTGGATTATTGAGCAACTCTATACAGAAGGAATAATAACAAAAGATATGGCTTTAGAAAAATTACAAGTTTATTCAGAAATAAATGCAAGAGCGCCTAAAAAGGAGATTGATAAGCTCCTTGAAAAATTAAAAGAGTAATCATGAAAGTATTAATCATTAATTCGCCATTGTTCCGGGAAAGGAATCTTCTTTACGATGAAGATTCTCTACCGCCTATTGGCCTCGGCTATATTGCTACCCATTTGAAGAACAATGGAATTAATGTATCGCTGATAGATGCAGTTGATCAAAAAATTCCTTTGCAAGATTTGGTCGCAACAATCAATACTGAAAAGCCTCAATTCGTTGCTGTAAACATCTTCACTACTAACTATGAACTTGTGAAGGAAATGATCGAATCTATTAATTACAATGCTCACATCATAATTGGTGGGCTATCAACAAAAGAACTTTATAAAAAGATCATTGACTGGAAAGTGGATAATCAAATTGATATTGTAACCGGGGATGGTGAATTTATCACTCTCGACATAGTTAAAGATGAATTGAAGGAACAACCGTTTTTTAGCTCTGGGAGACGAAGGGTCTTCAATGTTGGTGGCAATTCAAAATATCTTGTGAAGGATATTTCCAATATAGAATTGGATAGAAGTTTTTTTCTGAATGAGCCTGTTAATCATCCTTTGGGTTTTTTGGAAGGCAATATCGTAACAAGCAGAGGATGCATTTATAACTGTACTTTCTGTGCGGCAGCCAGGTCATTGAATGGTGATTATCCTATCCGGGAAAAATCTGAAAGCTCAATCATCAAAGAATTGAGCGAAATACAGAATAGGTTTCCTGCAGTTAATTCTATTCGGGTCTTAGATGATCTGTTTTTGAAGAAAAGAGAAACCGTTGAAAAGGCCGCAAATGTGTTTTCTCATTTCAATTTCCAATGGCGGTCAATGGCACATGTTATGACCTTCCACATGGTAGATGAACCGTTGATGAATGCTTTAAAAGAAAGTGGCTGTCATGAACTTTTTATTGGTATTGAATCAGGATCTCCCAAAATATTAAGCTCCATCAAGAAAACGAGCAATACAGATCTGATCATAGCCAATCTTAGTAAAGTCTTTAAAGCCGGCATCAACATGAAGGGCTACTTTATTTATGGCTTTCCCGGCGAGACTGCGGAGGATATGGAAATGACTTATCAACTTGCTTCTACTCTCAAGACAGTCGCCGACCAATACAGAGTCAACTTTAGGACGAGTGTTTTTCAATATCGCCCGTATCATGGCACTCAGATATATTACGATTTAAAGAAAAAAGGTGTGAATGTTGAGGTGCAAAGCGTTAAACCCAATGAAGCATTGTCGCACCTTGTCGGAAGATTGCAATTTAATTTCCATAGTGGAAATTATTCCGCCACAGAAACTATTGAAGTTCATGATTATATTTACCGCACAATAAACCTTAACGGCGGTGACATATTCGCAGGGCTTCGTTCAAATCAATCCGTGCAAGAGTAAAGTTTGTAAAGCTTGTGGGCTTTATATGAATCAATATCCCATATTCGACGTAAGAAAAATATCCAATGTTTTTTGGGTAGGTCTTTCAGCTGTTCAATTCCAGGACGGTGAAGTAAAACTTCCCTTATCACCTAGTACAAGGACTGGTGCCTTAGTTCATTCCATTGAAGCTCCTTTTTCCAAGTATCTTTCTTTCTATAAAACCAACTTGGTCAAATGTGTTCCAATGAAGGCGAGCAAAATCAGGTATCCATTGGAGCATGAAATGGAAAAGTGTTTTCCAAATTTTGAAATGGAAATTTCAGATCTAAACCCTTCATTGGTGTTTTTATTAGGCAAACAGGTATCCACGTTCGTATTAAAAAAGCTAGGTTACGGTAGTAACATCTGTTTGGATGAAAATTTTCATTACGAACCTTTTCAAGCTAATAATATAGCATTTGTTCCGATACATCATCCATCTTATGTATTGGTGTACAAAAGAAAATACCTTAACAAATACGCTTCAAGTATTCAGAACTTTTTTACTGAAATGGTAATGCCTGCTTGTAAGACTGCTTAATCATTGAATGCGTTTAAGTAATTATCGTGGAAACAAAGCGAATAAATCAAAGACACATCAAATACCAAGCTGGCGCTGTTTGGCATAGATCTTTGGAATAACTCATTATGATCTTCACAGTTTTCTATAAGCGTCACACTTTTAACGGATGCATTTAGAAATCCGTTTTAAGTTCTTAACCTAGTTGAACTTCATTGCGCAACTTAAAAAGCGTCATTCAACGGTTCGGGTTATTTTTACAACTTAATTATTGAGTATACCAAAATAGCTGTGTAAAGCATAATAAAAAGCCCCGGAACAAGCTTTTCAATAGTGGATTGGGCAATGTGCTTCTTTGATTTTATAAGATTCCACTCTTTCTGAAAAAAAGTAAAAGGCAGCTGATTTTCCAGCTCATGCAACACTTTAAATTTTTCAGTATTTAACATCCTCAACAATTAGAAAAGGTTTTGGGAAAATAACGAGCCTGCAATCTTTAGAAAAGCTTTGATGATGGTTGATTGATATTTATGAACGTTCTTAAGGAAGCGAAAGCTTCCTTTTTTATTTGCAAAAACCGCTTGTTGTATTTTTATGGCGAATGCTACAAGAACTGACCGATAAGGAACTTTGGGCCGGAATTAAAAGAAACGACAGCGAAGCACTTAGCCAGTTATTTCAACGGTATTATTTTTTTTTGGTGAGGTCGGGGCTTCAGCACCTGCCAGATGCTGAACTGGTCAAAGATGCTGCCAATGACGTTTTCTACCATCTTTGGCGCAGCCGCACATCCTTGTCAGAGGTGGAAAATGTAAAGGCCTATTTAGGCACCGCTTTCCGTAACCAGGTATTCACGCTGCTTCGACGCAACCTCAAAGACCGCGACCGGCTGGCCCAATGGGCGCAGGCCGGGGAAGCTCTACAAAGTTCGTATGAAGACCTCCTGGTCGCCCTGCAGGTTAAGGAAGCGCAAAGGGAACGCTTGCACCGTGCCCTGGAGCGACTAACGCACCGCCAAAAAGAATCCCTCCGCTTAAAATATTTTGAATGGCTGAGCTATGAACAAATTG
>JBQCJM010000023.1:0-4696 GCA_051952715.1 Flavisolibacter sp. | reverse complement strand
TGCCAACCAAAATCGTGGCGATCTTTTTGTTTCCATTCACGTAAATGCCATGCCGCCCATTCAGAAGAGGGAATTTCTGGGCTATAAAACCGAAGTATATTATACAGGCAAAGGCAAAAAAAGAAGAAAGCATACAAAGAAAGTAGCTAAATACAGGTACTATGATGTGCCTAACACTTCGGCCAAAGGCACGCAAACTTATATTTGGGGAGCACATAAAAGCGAGGATAAGGAAGTAGCGGTTCGTGAGAATGCGCCGATGCTGGCCGAGGACAATTACAAGGAAAAGTATGGCGACATAGATCCAAACTCACCCGAATTTGTTGCACTGTCTTTGGTAAAAACGAAGCAGTTTGCAAAGCGCAGCGTAACCCTTGCCGAAATGGTGGAAGAACAATTTTCAAAAGTGGGCCGCATCAGTGGAGGACCTCATCAACGGCAGGTAGGTATTTGGGTTTTGCAGGCTACAGCCATGCCCAGCATTTTGGTAGAAACAGGCTTCATTACCAACCCACAGGAAGAAGATTATTTGAACAGTGAAGCAGGACAAAACGAAATTGCCCAATGTATTACCAATGCATTAAAAAATTATGTTGACTGGCTGCAGAAAAAACAAACTTCACCCAATACAGTTGCAAGTTTTAATTCTTCAAATACTAAAAATGCACACGCCTTTTTAGAAGCATTAGAAAACAAAGAAAAAAGCTTCAAGGCAAAATAACAAGTGGGATCATTTCTAATGCTTAGCGGCAACATCAATAGCCAGATTATTTTTTCATTCTCAAAGTTCATGGCTCATGCTCACAGCCTTTCTTCATTATGCCTGAATCTTTTACGCAACAACCGTAGCAAAGAAGGCAACACAATAAGCAACAACGGCAGTGCTGCCAAAAAGCCGCCAATAACAGCAATGGCCAAAGGCTGATGCAATTCCGCTCCGGTACCAATGCCCAGGGCCAGTGGCATCAGCGCAATGATAGCACCGAAAGCGGTCATTAATTTAGGACGTAAGCGTGTAGAAATGGAATAGATAACAGATTCATCAACATTACCATTCTCATGCAATGATTCTCTGAATTGCAGAAAAGTAAAAATGGCATTCTCGCCAATAATACCAACAATCATAATTAACCCTGTATAGCTACCTACGTTCAACGGCGTATTGGTGAGATACAAAGCAATATAGCTGCCGGCAATACCCATTACCGCAATGAGCAGGATGGTCAGCGCCACCAAAAAATCTTTGAACAAAAAAAGAATTACGCCAAACACCAGCAGGCTTGATGTAATTAAGATCATCAGCAGTTCGTGAAACGATTTTTGCTGCTCGGCATAAGCCCCGCCGTATTCAATGCTATAGCCTTGCGGCAATACAATTTGCGATGAAACCTTTTGCTGGATCTCTTTCATAGTGCTTCCCAGGTCCCTGTTCTCCAACCGGCCCGTTACCACACCCATTGACTGCAGGTTTTCTCTTTCAATTTCGGCATCGCCTGCATTAACCTTTACTGTAGCCAGATTGGTAATGGGTATCAACTGCCCTGACGGCAAAAATATTTGCAGGTGTTTAATGCCTTCCACACTTTGTTGATTGGTATTTGGATAAAGAATGCGGATAACCGAAAGTTGCTGCTTTTCCTGGATGCTTCCCACTTGTATTCCCTGCAGACCAAGCTGAACCTGGGTTTGCAGCGATTGAGGCGTTAACCCGTATTGTGCCAATGCAATGTTGTTTGGAATGATACTAACCGATGGTCCTGAAATGACAATGCCGTTAAATACATCGGCAGTTCCCTCCACTCCTTCCACCACACGGCCTACTTGTTCGGAAAGCTGATGCAACCTGCTAATATTGTCGCCAAAGATTTTTATTTCAATAGGCTGCACCGATTCCATCAGGTCGCCCAACATATCACCGATCACCTGGCCGAAATCTATTTTCAATGCCGGTTGCGATGATTCAATTTGCCTGCGTATATCAGCGATCACTTCTTCAGTGGAGCGGTCTCTTTGCTTTTTTAGTTGAATAAGATAATCGCCATCATTCGGTTCAGTGATAAAAAAACCCATTTGCGTTCCTGTTCTTCTTGAGTAGGCTTGCACTTCGGGTACTTTCACAATGATCTTCTCTACCTGTTGTAATATACGGTCAGTTTCCTCCAGCGAAGTGCCGGGTGGTGAAGTATAATCCAGCACAATGCTTCCTTCATCCATCTCCGGTAGAAACCCTGTCTGCAACTGCGGCAATATGAACCAGATAGAAACTCCAAGCAGTGCAAGAATAATAAAACTGATGTAAGGCCTGTAAATAAAAAACGAAACCCATTTTTGCTTTTTTACTTCATGCGGCTGTTCGGGCTTTGCTTTTATATTTCTTTGCATTGTCAGCAATAAATAAATAACCGGCAGACAGATCCATGTAACAAAAAATGAACAAACCAGTGTAATGATCATGGTGTTGGTCATTACTTTAAAATACTCCCCGGCTACGCCGCTCATTAATTCAAAAGGAATAAAAATAACGATCGTGCTGAGGGAAGAGCCCACCATGGCAGGCAGCAAATAATGAATGGCTTTTTGTACCACGGTTGTTGAAGGTTCATCAGGATGCTCTTCGTGCGAACGATGGATTTGTTCCACCACCACAATGGCATCATCAATGATCAACCCGATGGCAGCTGCAATGGCGCCAAGCGTCATAATGTTCAGTGTATAGCCAACGGCATACATCACGATCAGTGTAAGACAAACCGTGACCGGTATCGTAATTAAAATGGTGGCACTTGCTTTTAATGATCGCAAAAAAATGATCGCAACAATAATGGCCAGCGTCAATCCAATCCACAAACTATCGGTAACGCTTTTTACGGAGTCTCTTACAAAGTCGGCCTGCACATAATATGGCCTTATGGTTACGCCTTGTGGAAGAATTTTTTTCAGCGCTTCCACCTTCGCCTTCATATCATTCGAAAGTGTTACCAGGTTTGTATTGGGTTGCTTGACAACCGCCACCAGAATGCCTGCCCTTCCATTGGCATTGATCTTGGTGTATTCAACACCTTCATTAATTTTTACATCGGCAATGTCTTTCAACTGCACAATGCGTTTGCCATTGTTTGAAACAATAACGTTCTGCAACTCTTCTAAAGAATGTACCGTAGCGTCTGTTACGGTTAAATACAACAAGCGGTAATCAGATAGATATCCATCCGACTGGATAAAATTAGTTTCTGATAAAGCAGTAGAAAGTGCATCAGGCGTAATGCCCAGCGTACTCATTTTTTGTTGATTGAGTGTCAGCCAGTATTCTTTTTGCTTGCCACCAATAATGCGTACTTCCGCCACACCTTCCACCTGCGACAAAAAAGGCTTCACAGTGTACAAAGCAATTTGCTTCATATCAACAGGCGTACGGCTGCTGCTGTTGGTTTCCAAAGTGTAGCCAATTACCGGAAGAATGGAAGGATTCATTTTCTCCACCGTGATCTGCACACCGGCAGGCAGGTCGTTCCTTATTTGTGCGATCCGTGATTCAATGCGCTGCTGACTTAGATCAATATTGGCATCCCAATTCATGAAGGCAGATACCTCGCAGCTGCCGCGGCTTGTAGTGCTGCGTATGTCGGTAAGATCGGGCACCTGCTTGATGGCATTTTCCAACGGCTGCGTTACCGTTACCATCATTTTATCCACCGGTTGCAGACCCGCATCGGCAATCACTTTTATTTTGGGAAAAGTGATTTCAGGGAACAAAGAAGTTTGTAAGCGGCCATACACAAAAGCGCCGCCCATAATAATAAGGACGATAATAACCGTCAGCGGATTTTTATATGTAACAAAGAACTGCTTCATTCCTGGGCCTTAACAATTTTTACTTTAGCCGTATCGGGCAAACCATAATTACCTGTCAGTAGAATTTTATCGCCGGGAGCAAATTGCGGCCGCACAATTTCAATCCTGTCCGTCGTCTCCATGCCTTTGATGATGGGCACTTTTACAGCTGTTACCGAATCTGTCATTTTCATCACCCAAAAACTGCTTTGCGACTCATCGGTTAACACAGCTTGTTTAGGCAACGATGCAACATTTGCTTTTTGACTTTTTACAATTTTTACTTTGGCAATTAAATTTTGCGGCAGCAGCGTTGACGAGGCAACCTTTATTAATACAGCCTGTGTTTGCGAAGCCGAATCTACCTGCGGCATAATAGAAGAAACAACACCGTTCAAATGCGTACCGTCGGGCAAATCAACTTCCAAAGATTTTCCTGTACTTATATAGCGGCGCAGTTCGTAAGGCAAATTCAAAATAAAGCCAAAGCTTTTCGAATCGTTCAACACAGCCAGTTGCTCACCGTCCTGCACGTAATCGCCAACCTGGTGGTTAAGTTCCTGTATGTATCCACCTGCCGTTGCTTTAATGTTGATCAACCCAGAAAAATGAAAAGAAGAATCGAGTTGGTTAATGGTGTTTCCTAACGCCGCTGCTTCCTTTGTTTTTAATGTAAAAGCCGGTTGTCCTGCGTGTACCAGTTGCCCAAGCTTGATGTTGACCGATTTAATGTAACCGTTGGCAGATGCTTTTATAAAATTGCTTTGCAGGAAATTGGATGTAGCATTCAGCTCCACGTAATCGTTTAGCGGAACAGTTTCAATAGCAGTAACAGTTACCGGCGTTTGCACAGATTCCGGCGCTA
>JBQCJM010000022.1:0-16420 GCA_051952715.1 Flavisolibacter sp. | reverse complement strand
GAAGTAGATCGTGGTTCGGCAGGTGTAAATTGTTTGAGTACTGCTACTGTTTTATTCGGTGTTTGCAATTGCGAGATGCGCTCCAGTTCTGCTTTCGACACGGTTGTAAGTTTCGATGCATCAATATAACTGCTTGCTTCCTGCATCCCATCGTCCAGTGCATATACCATTAGCACATGCGCAGGCACAAGCTGCAAAAGTTCGCTGACGATCTTTGGGCCTTCCGCCACAAACAAGCCTGTTTCATCGCGGTGCTTTTTTAGGCCCAAACTTTGAATATCTTTGATTTCTTTTTTACTAAGCATACACTGGCTTTTACTATATGTTTGTTTCCGCGGCAAAACTTACCATACAACCCGTTATCTTACTGCTGGCCGCTTTTTCTATTCTGTGCTTTTCGTGTACCACCATTAAAAATTACCCTGCAAACAAACCATTTGTTTATCAAACTAACATCAACCTGCCCGATAATTTTAGCGTAGATGAAAAAAAACTACTGACCGATGGCCTGGAACAGCAACTGCACGATAGCATAAAAGTGCGCAGCGTGAGAAAACTTATAGGTATTAAAAACGGGCTGCCCCGCATGTTTTATACCGAGATCGTGAACCCGCCTGTGTACGACAGCACTTATGCCGACAAGTCGTTAGGGTTTATGAGCAGCTACCTTCACTCGCTGGGATATTACCGGGACTCGCTGCACTATGCTGCCACCATTGATACGGTAGGTAATAAATACAAAACCACCGTAAACTTTACTGTGGTTACTGCCAAACTATTTAAGCTTGATTCTATCAGCTATAATTTACTGGTCGATACCTTAGATCAAACCGTAAGCAGCCCTTCGAGAGATACGCTGCAACAATTGACCAACAATTCACTGAAAGAAAGTTTTATCAAGAAAGGCGATCCCTTTTCCATACCCACTTTATCGCAGGAGATCAACCGTCTTTCCGATATTTACCGTGACAACGGCTATCTGAAATTTTCAAGCGATGAAATGCTGGTGCTTTGGGATACGGTGGGCCTTGCTTTAATTCGCCCAACGCTTGACCCTATTGAACAGGCGCAACAACTGGAACGTTTGCGGCAACGAAGACTTAACCCAACCGCCGATGTTGAATTCAGGCTCCGTACCAATGCCGATACCGGCCGCCTTACCCGGTACTTTGTGGGCAACGTAAGGGTGTTTCCCGACCTTACTTCCGACACAGCACTCTACTATCCTACCATTGATACGGTTCGTGGGTATGAATTTATTTCGTACGCAGGCTTATTCAAGCCCGCCAAACTCACAAGCTCTATTTACCTAAAACGTGGCGACTTATACAAACAAAGCAATTACTTAAAAACACAAAATAAATTCACCGCTTTGAACGCCTGGAGGCTGGCCACCATTACGCCTTACCCCAGGATTGGTGAAGACACAGTTGACTTTGACATTAAACTAACACCGGCAAAGAAATACCAGTTCAGCGCCAACATCGAAGGCAGCCGCAACCAAACGCCATTTGTGCCCACGGGCAACCTGCTGGGCCTGGGCGTAAACTTAGCGCTGCAGAACCGCAACTTTGCAAGGGCTGCCAACTTTGCCAACACCAATTTGCGTTATGGCATTGAACTTGGATCGTCTACAGGACAGGGAACCATTCAATCGCAGCAATATTCCTTAAGTCATTCGATACAATACCCGAGAAGGATTCCGAAAAATTTCTTCCTGTTTCGTGGCAGGCAGGAGAATGTAAAAACCATAGTGGGATTAAATTTATCTTACACCGATCGCTACAAATATTATACGGTTCAATCTATCGGCGCTTCTTTTGGCTATGAGAAGAGTTGGGGCAATAAACTGATTGGCATCCGCTTTCCTAATATAGAATACAATTTTTTGAAAAGAGGCGACTTCCTCGATTCTCTCATTAAAAATAATGCATCGTATAAATACATTTTCAATGATGGTTTGATCCTGTCAAGTATTGTCAATTTGAATTGGGCCGGTGGCAGAAAAAACGTTACCAATCTTAAAACATTCAGCCTGGAAATATCAGGACTTGGTCCTTCCAATTTATTTCGTTCAAGTTTTCTGGACAGCAACTTATACCGGTTTGTAAAGTTTGAAGCCGAGTTCAGGCAAACGCATAAAATTCGCCGTTCTGCTTTTGCGTGGCGCACCTTTATGGGGCTTGGTTGGGAACTGCCATCAAATAACAACCGCAATAATAAATTTCTTCCCTTCTTTCGCGAATATTTTGCAGGCGGGCCCAATAGCATGCGTGCATGGGCGGTTCGCAGGCTGGGCCCCGGCTCTGCACTGAAATCTTTTAGCCCCACCGAAGCACCTGACCGTTTCGGCGACATGCGGCTGGAAGCCAATGCAGAATACCGTTTTTACCTCACCAACATCAGCGGTGTTATTCTGAATGGCGCCTTATTTACCGACATCGGCAATGTTTGGTTTTTACGCAAGAATGATGATTTTCCCGGTGGCGAGTTTCGCTTTAATAAATTGTGGCAGGACATTGCCATTGGCACAGGTACCGGCCTGCGTATTGATTTTGGCTTTTTGAAAGTGCGGTTTGAATACGCTTACAAAGTAAAAGATCCAACGCCTGATGTAACACATCCCGAGCAACAAAACAAATGGTTCTACAACTGGAAATTAAATAATGGGCAATTCCAGTTGGGTATTGATTATCCTTTTTAATAATACACGTCGCAATTTGTGCTTTTACGTTCGTGTAATGCCTGCTGCAAATTCTTCCATTGTCATGGCATCATTCAATGCAAAGCTTCCAATTCTTGTGCGGCACAAGCTGCTAAGATAGCCGCCACAACCAAGCTTTTCACCAAAGTCATTGGCGAGGCTGCGTATGTAAGTTCCGGTTGAGCAAACCACCCGAAAATGAACAAGCGGCAATGCTGTTTTTACAATTTCAAATGCTGAGATGGTGACAGGCCGCGGCTCCAGTTTTACATCCACGCCCTTTCTTGCTAATTCATACACTCTTTTGCCTTCTTTTTTAATGGCGGAATGAATGGGCGGAATTTGTTGTATCAATCCTGTAAAACTTTTTGTTGCCTGTTCTATTTGTTCCGGTGTAATATTTTCGAATGATTTGAAATCCTGCGGTTCGCTTTCCAGGTCGTACGTTGATGTGGTAGCACCTAATGTAATGGTGCCGGTGTATTCTTTTTCCTGCGCCATGTATTCATTGATCTTCTTGGTAAACTTACCCGTACACACAATAAGCAAGCCCGTAGCCAGTGGATCTAAAGTTCCGGCATGACCAACTTTTTTTGTTTTAGTAAGATAGCGGATCTTACGCACCACATCGAAAGAGGTCCAGCGCAAAGGCTTGTTAATTAACAGCACCTGGCCCTGTTCATAAATATTTGAAGACGTTTGCATGCGGCGGCAAATGTAGTTCAGTGAGTTGATAAGTTGATGTGTGGCTGGTTGATAAGCGTATAAGATTCGCTGTATTCTTAGTTATTCACTTTTAAAAATGTGAATTGTAGTAAACAGCAATAGCTGGTGTTTGCTGACAACTTTATCAACCCTCAATTTATTCTAAATACTCTGCCTGTTCTTTAGCTCTAAGTATTTATTCATGGTGTTGATAGTAAGCATTTGCGGCGTGGTTAAAACAGCAATAATACCATGTGCCTGCAGTTCTTTAGCAATCAGTTTTTTCTCGTGGCGGTATTTGTCTGCAATGGTTTTGATATAAATATCTTCGATAGTGGCGGCCTTGGTTTCGGTCACTTGTTTCAACTCTGTGTTTTCAAAAAAAACCACCATCAATAAATGATAGTGCGCCAGGCGTTTCAAAAATGGCAGTTCTCTCTGCAGGCTTTCAAAAGACTCGAAGTTGGTAAAAAGTACCAGCAGGCTTCTGTGTGCAATGCGATTACGAACAGCGGCAAATAACTTTTCAAAATCGGGTTCTAAAAAGTTTGTCTGCTGTTTGTATAAAGTTTCCAGTATAAGGTTGATCTGCGCAGGCTTTTTATCTGCCGGCAAAAACGCATCAAGGTGTTGAGTAAAAGTAATGAGGCCTGCTTTGTCCTGCTTTTGCAAAGCTACGTTCGAAATCACCAGCGATGCATTAATGGCATAATCCAGCAAGGTCATACCCTCGAAAGGCATTTTCATTACACGGCCTTTGTTAATAAGGCAATAGATCTGCTGGCTGCGTTCGTCGGTAAAATTGTTCACCATCAAATCGCCGCGGCGGGCTGTGGCCTTCCAGTTAATGGTTCGGTAATCGTCGCCACGTACATATTCCTTAATCTGCTCAAACTCCATGCTGTGACCCAGTTTGCGCAGCCGCTTTACCCCTGTCTGTTGCATGTGATTGGCTACGGCCATCAAACTAAAGCGCCGCATCTGCACGTATGACGGATACACTTTTACGGTTTGCTCCTGTTGAAAAATAAACCGGCGACGTACCAGTTTCAATGGACCGCTTACATACACATTGATGTTTCCAAAATTATATTCTCCTCTTTCGTGTGGCTTTACTAAATATGCAAGCGTTGTCTTTTGTAAAGATTCAATTACCAGGTTACGTTTCCATTTCCTGTCCTGAAATTGAAAGGGCAGTTCGTCAATGATGTCGCAATCAATTTTAAATTCATAATTGTTTTGAAATTCAATGGCTATCTTATTTTCGTCGCCATTACTTAATCTTCCATTCAAAATCCGCTCTGCTTCTATGCCATGTTTTTTGCGGTACAACAAAAAAGCTTCTATCAAAACGGTGATGCCCACAAACAGTAGCACCAAAATAGCAATACTGAAAAGCGCAGGAATAAAATAACTTAATACAAACAGAATGGCTGCACCAAAACCGGTATTATAAACCGGTTTGCTTAAGTAAAACGTAGTAGCGTCCCAATATTTAATTAACCTTTTCAATATTGAATTTTTCTAACTCCTTTGTTTGACAATTGATAGTAATCTCACTGTCAAAGATGTGGTTTTATATTATCTGGGAATATCCATTGTTTGAATGATCTGTTTGATAACGTCATCTTCCGTTACGCCTTCCATTTCTTTATCTGGCGATAGAATAATGCGGTGACGCAATACCGGCGGCACCACTTCTAAAATATCTTCAGGTGTTACAAAATCGCGGCCGTTGATAGCAGCCATGGCTTTTGCAGCATTCATAATAGCCAGCGATGCCCGCGGCGATGCACCGAGATAAATAGACTTGTGCGACCTTGTTTGATGCACCAGTTTGGCGATGAACTGTAAAAGTTTTTCATCGATCAAAATATTTTTCACCTGGCTGCGAATGGCTGCAATCTGTTCGGCCCGCAATACAGGTTCTATCACCGACAACACGTTAACATTACCCATTTGATGAAACTGATTCAGTATTTCAAATTCCTGTGCTTCATCGGGATAAGGTACCATGACCTTAAATAAAAAACGATCTAACTGCGCCTCCGGTAAGCGGTACGTTCCTTCCTGTTCAATAGGGTTTTGCGTAGCCAGCACCATAAAAGGCGATTGCATGGGATAGGTTTTTCCATCAACCGTAATTTGTTTTTCTTCCATCACTTCAAATAAGGCGGCCTGCGTTTTTGCAGGTGCCCGGTTGATCTCGTCTATCAAAACAATATTGCTGAAAAGCGGTCCCTTTTTAAAATCGAACGTAGCTTCTTTTGGATTGAACACCGGCGTGCCCAGAACGTCGGAAGGCATAAGATCAGGTGTGAACTGTATGCGTGAAAATTGTACAGCCAACGAACGTGCCACTAACTTAGCCGTTAGTGTTTTGGCAACTCCGGGCACACCTTCAATCAACACATGGCCATCGGCCAGCAAGGCTGCAATAATCAATCGCACCATTTCATCCTGCCCTACAATGATTTTTTTTATTTGCCTTCGTACGGCATTTACAGCATCGCTTAATTCAGTGAGGTCGGTACGGGTTTGAAAAATCGGTTCTTCCATCTTATGTGTTTTGATAAAACAATTCAAGTTGTTTATGAAAATTAGACAATTGTCGTTCGGAAATAGCAGGCATATCCTGCAAATCAGTGATAAAATTAATAACAGGCTTTAGCTCCTCAACAGGATAACCGCTTTTATAATGCAAGCTTTGCACAAAGGCATCATCCAGTGTTTGTGTTGAAAGCTTGTACTTATTTCGCACATGATCTAAAAAATAAGTGCTCATTTTCTTTGCCAGATTTTTATGATCTCTTTTATCGTAATAGAGGCGCCCTACAGTTTTTACAAAGTCCAGCGAATCGTTTTTCGGCAGTTTATAAGCCGGTATCATTCTTTGCCTGCGTCGCATGCCCAGCAAAACAAAAATTAAAAGCGTCGTCATGCCTGTTAATAAGGCCCATTTAAAAGCCGGATATTTCATTAACACACGCAACCAGTTAGGTTCCTTTTCGTCACTCCTGGGCTTTGTTAAATAGTATTCATTCCATAAAATCTTATCTACTGAAGCTGGAATAACAGACAAAGCGTTCCGGTAATAATCAACATTATTTTTATGAAGAATAAAATAATTACTAAAAGCCAAAGGCGCACTATGAATAAAGACACTGCCTTTTCCTGCATTCATTTGTATGAAGTTAGGTTTGCTGTCTTCATTGCGGCCCAAAACCCTTGTGCGGGCCGTATCCAGCGAGTAAAAAGAGCTTTCATACTTTTTCCCCGGATAAACAAACAAGCTGTTGGATGCAAATACGGGCCTTTCTAATTTAATGCGCAGACTATCATCCGGCACACCCATAAAATTGCCGATGGCATCTTCGTTATAAGCAAAATGAAAAGAGCCTATGGCTTCGTAAGAAAATGACTTGGCAATAATAAATACATAGTTGCCTTCTTTTATAAAGGAAAACATCTGGTTCAATTCCTCTTCATCGGCATTAAATTCATCTGCTATTAATATCACAGCCTGGTTTGATTCATTATCACTAACGGAATCCCAATAAGCAGGATATGATTTATTGAAATAAATAGTGGCATGGGGAAAAAGAGAAGGCAATAAATTTTTAGCAACGGCCGTTCCGTACGGAATTTTATCAAGATGCCGCAGCGTAATGCGTTCATCCATCCGGCGTACCCGTTTTTTACTATTGGCAATAATAAGACTGCCAAAAAAGAATATTGCAATAGCAGCAATGATATAAGCGCCGTACTTTTTCATTACTGCAACTGCTGTTTAAAGGTTTGAAAATCTTTTTGCAAAAGTTGAAAACCGTCTGCCTGCAATGGAAACTGCCCATACCAGCTGTATTCAAAATTCCGTGTCAACCGGAAAAAGCCGTCATAATAATGAGTATGGTCTAATTGATCAAGATAGTCACGATTGGTTTTTTCATGTTGGTACTGAATGATATTTTTATCGGCCATTTCTTTTAAAATATTCAAATACCAAAGCCTTATGGCAAGGCGATAATTTTGATCGCTGATTGCTTTGTGTATTTCCTTTTCATAATCCAGGCTGAAAATATTTTCTTCCGTAATTTCTAAGTCTTCATCAACAATGGCAACATCGCGTTTGCGAAACAGCTTGATGTTGCTCGATGCCAAAAACCAAATAAGAATAGCTACGAAGCTGCCTACGATTAAAAACCAAACGAGGTTGGAGAACCATGCTTTTTCAAAGATGCTTTCACCACCCGATGATTTTTCTTCAACTTTCTTTTGGCGTGGCGGCACTGTATTTACGTACCAATAATCATCATCGCTTTTTAGCTTCTGTATGATGCTGTCGGCAATGGGGCGAGCCTGTACAGCACTTGCATTATTCACTTTGCTAAATTCGCTAAGCGTATCTGCTGTTGTTGATACTTGCGAAATAATAGTATCTACAACGGGAGTGTCGGTTTGTGCAAAGCCGGCTTCGTTTATGAAGAAAACAAGCAAGCAAAAAATAACCTTATATAAGCCTTCTTTACGCATTCGCCTCCTTCAGTTCTTTACGCTTTGACAAACGTGCAGGGTACAAGACAAAATACCACACAATAAAAGCCGCTGACGATAAAAGCAGCAACAGGTTTAATGCCAAAGGCATTTTATAATAACGTGTAACAAAGCTTTCGAAAAATGCAGCGATGATAAAAACAGGTATCAGGCCAATGATCATTTTAATGCCATCTTTAGCGCCTTGCCGGAAGGCATCCAAACGCCGCCTTGTACCCGGAAATAAAAAACTAATGCCCATTACCATACCGGCAGCACAAGCAATAATGATCGCTGTCAGTTCCAGCATACCATGGATTAACACTGCAGCCACCGCCTGTCCACCCAATCCTTTTGCATAAAACATGTGTTCAAATGCACCCAACCGGATGGCTTCTTTTCCCAAAGAAACCAGGCTTGGTACACCTACAAAAATGCCGCGAACAAAATAATTGAAGGAAACCAAAATGTTGTTCACCATAATACGGATGAACATGATGAAAGAATTACTGTCCTGGTACACACCAAACGGATTGCCTTTTTCAATATTCTCTTCGGTCATATTCACATAGCCATCGCCCAATACCTCACGTACAAAACCCGGCTCACTAACAGAAGAAAAAAAACCAACAAAGAAAAAAAGCATGAAAATAGTAAAGGCAACGAGAATGAGTTTATGATGCTTTTTAACCGTAAGCGGCACATCGAAGCGCCAAAAATTTAAAAGCCTGTTCGATTCTTCTTTACGGTTTTTATAAATATTCAGGTAAATGCGTGAAGCCAGTGCATTAATATATTGCGTTACCCGGCTGGTAGGATAAAAAGTTTTAGCATAGGCAAGATCATCTACCAACTGCACAAAATCGGTTGCCATTTCGTCGGCGCCTTCCGCAGTTTGCTGCTGTACCCTTTCCCAGCGGTCTTTATTTTTTTTTATGAACAGGCCCTCACGCAAAACATATAGTTTGGGTTGTAAAATACTATTTTTACGCAAGCGGCAATGGAAAAATAATGTGATGGAAACGGTTAGGGAAATATCTCTTACAGCACAAAAGAGCAAAGGAGAATACATGAAAGGAATTGGAGCCACAAGCTTTTGGATGGGAAGAAAAAACACATTAAAGCATCTGTGAAATTCTTTTAAATCTATTAATCTGTGATCAAAGTAACTACCAATTTTAATATTGATCTTGAGTTTGAAGCGGCGCCATTTTACAAGCGGCTGCTGGCCTGGCTTTTAGATACCATTGTGCTCATTATTTATATAATTGTAGCAGCAAGGTTTTTAGGTTCGTTTGCAAGATCGGCAGGCGAAGAAGTGACCTGGGCCTTGTTTATGGTACTGCTCATTCCTTACCTCACCTATCATCTTATCTGTGAGATCTTAATGAACGGGCAAAGCATTGGAAAAAGGATCATGCGCCTGCGGGTGGTAAACGAAAACGGAGGGCAACCTTCCATTGGGCAATATGTTATCCGCTGGCTCATTCGCACTTCAGATTATATGGTGGTCGTCATTCTTCTTTATGCACCGGAAGCTACACGTGCAGGAGATTTTAGCTTTTTGTGGAAGATAGGCATACCGATGGGTTTATTATTCACAGATCTTATTTTGGTGAATTCAAGAAAGCAACAAAGACTTGGCGACCTGCTGGCACACACACTGCTGATCAGTACTACCAAAGAGCAATCTATTGCCGACACAGTGTTTCTTGAAATAGCTGATTCTTACAAACCTTCTTTTCCCCAGGTAATGCAATTGAGCGACCGTGATATCAATTCACTGAAAGGCATATTGGACACAGCAAGAAAACGCCATGATTTCGATCTTGCTGAAATGGCTTCCGAAAAAATAAAGTCGCATCTTAAAATTGATACGACTTTATCTCCTTACGATTTTTTAGAAACCTTACTAAAGGATTATAATTATTTATCGGCCAATTAATTTCAACAGGTAATTACTAATTATAGCCGTGTTTTGATTTTTGTGCCGGGCTACATTGCTACTATAAAGCCCTGTTGCGTCGCACTCTTGTACGCCTTACCTACTATTGAACATTGTAGGAATGCTACTAATAATAATTACCAACTAATAGCTGTTAAAATAACTTCACTAACGGAAGGCTGCGGCGCTGAACATGATGACAATAATTTCAAGAGCAAACAAAGCCAACCCAATGATGGTGAGAATGCCAACATATTTAAACATTGACTTTAAATTCTGAAAAGAAACGTTTAACTCCTCCTGCGAATTTCCATTGATAGCTGTTTTCATTTTAGTAGCAAACCTGAAAAGGAAGAGACAGGGAAAGAAATACACAATAGCCATGAGGATGTATATAAAAGCCATAGCTGCGCCAAGCCCTGTTGTATTAATAGCGCCGTACGCATCCGTATTTCTTGTAAATAAGCTAAAGAACGAACCGAAGAAAATGCCTATCAACACAACGAAAGCACACAGTACAAATCCAACAATGGAAAGGAATTTGCCCCATCGTGCAGTTTCCCATAAATGCGCTTTTGTAATCGGTTCAATTTGCAAAGAAAAAAGTTCGGAAGAATGTTCCTGTTCCATAATAGTTAGTTTGGTTGGTCTAAAAATAAAGCTTTGTTTGAAATGAGAAATTATTTGAGATAGATAAAATTGAAAGCAAACTTTTTCTAACCCTTTTTTAATTTGAAAAGCTTTGAGCTTAACATAACATGGAAACATAAAGCACCATCACCGTCTTCGTCTTAAAATAACCGCTGAACTTTTTTGCATATCGCCTGCAAACCTGATCTCATTTCTCGAGTTTCCGTCCTGCACAATCAATAAGCCTGTATTAGGCGGAATGCTGCCCAGGTTTTCGGCGTACATCACTAATTGTAAAGAGTCGCCAAGATCGGGAGTGACATAGACCGTTGTTCTTATAGCATTAGCCGTCAGTCCTTTTTTGGCAAGAATAACTTTACCATTCAACACCACGCTTACGGTATCACCATCTATCGTTCCATTATCGTATAAACTAAGCACCAGGCTGTCGCCACTAAAAAACACACTGCGAATGATCTCAGTTTTTCGTTCAGCCAATTGCGCTGCGGCCACCGGAGTTTCACTTTGTTTATTAGGAGCAGTTGTTACAGCAATATCTACCGGCAAGCCACTCACTATATTTTTTTGTTTAGCAAATGCCGCCGGCTGTATATTTATTTTGGATAGTGTCTTAAGTGCAACGGCCACACGTTTTTGTTTTTCTCCGGCTAAGGGTAAAGGTTCCGTTTCAGCGACAGCAGTTTCAACCACCACAAATTCTTTCTGCGCCGGGTGTAAAACCGGTAAAGAAATCTTTGCAATAAATGGTGTAATAGCCACTTGCTTTTCTCTTTCTTTTAATGGCGGTAAATTCTCTTCAGGCACAGCTACTGTTGCTGCTTGATTATTGATTTTTGATATGGCAAATGAAAGGGTTGACAATAAATTCAACTCATCTAATTTGGCCATTAACTCTGTTGGCTTTTCATGATTTTGTTTCTGCAGATGTATAGTGCCTGTAAAACCGGTTTTATTCTGCTCCCTGAAGTCAAGCGAACGTGTAAAGAAAGAACCATCAAGGGTAAAGACAGTGTCCCTCTTCTTCAAGAAAAGGCTTGCCAGCAGTTTTACTTTTTTGGGTGGTGTAGAATAATTGTCATAAACTAGTTCATGATCTTCTAATGCAATTTTCCCATTTTTATTTTTCAGCCTGATGGATTTGATACCCATATTGTCCTTGCCGTTGAATGTAAAAATGGTGAGTGCATAACCATTCCATTCGTCTTTATCTGCACTTATGGCAAGTTCGTAGGTTAGTTTATTTTCGCCGCTTTGTATAAAGCCTGTCCACACACCGGTTAAGTCCTGTGCAAATATTTTAAAAGGCAACAACAAAAGCAGCAATGTTTTCATTTTATTTCTTCAGGAAATAGAAGCGGCTTGCAGCGAGTGTACTGTTTACAATCTAATCTACATAAAATAATATCAATGTGCTAAAAGGAATAGCTCAAAAAAGCGAGCCAATTATCGAAAGAAGAAGTTGGTTCCACTAAAGAAAGAAATTATTGAAGCGCAGTACCTGCTCGTAAAAACTATTACACGTATTAGTATTTTACTTGCTTTGCAATAGAATATCAATACCGGTCTTGTTTGCTGTTCGTTGCCGGTGCCAGGTCTACCACTAAAAATTCGGGATGAATCGGAGACTCGCGAATAACTGCCGCATGTTTATCCTTAAGTACCCTTTTGAATTTACCCAAATAACCGGGTTGAGAAAGTTGATAAAAATTAACTGGTATGGAATCTATCAGGTCATTGCCTAAGTACATCATTAGTTGCATAGGATTAGGATATGAAACAAAATAAAAAACTTTTCAGGAGTTGTGCAATAGTATTTACCGCAAAAAAAATTCTTCTAAGGGTTTTTATTGAGTCAACTCATTGGTCAAACTACATTTACAGAACATCCAAAGCCTGCAAAATATCCTGCAGAATATCTTCCCTGTTTTCTAATCCTACAGAGATGCGGATGAGGCCCGGCGTAATGTTCACTTCCTGCCTTTCTGCTTCGGTAAGTTTTCCGTGCGTAGTGCTTGCAGGATGCGAGGCGATGCTGCGGGTATCGCCAAGATTAGCTGTCAATGAAAGCATTTGCAGCTGATCTAAAAACCTTCTGCCCGCTTCCAACCCACCCTTCAATTCAAAACATACAATGCCGCCGCCGTTGCTCATTTGTTTTTTGGCAATAGCATATTGCGGGTGACTGGAAAGAAAAGGATATTTCAACCAACTGATCTGCGGATGAGCACTCAATTTTTCAGCCAGGTAAAGTGCATTGGAAGCATGCCTTTCCATACGTACTTCCAAAGTATCCATGCTTTTACTTAAAAGCCATGCATTAAAAGGCGAAAGCGCAGGGCCGGTGCTGCGGCAAAATAAATAGACCTCGTGTATCAATTCTTTTTTACCAACAACAACGCCGCCTAATACCCTACCTTGTCCATCAATCCATTTGGTGGCCGAATGCACTACAAGCTCGGCGCCGAAATCAATTGGTTGTTGTGCAATAGGTGTAGCGAAACAATTGTCAACATTAAAAATGAGGTTATACTTTTTTGCTAAAGCACCTACAGCTTCCAGGTCAATGATCTCCAAACCAGGATTGGTAGGAGTTTCCACAAAAATCATTTTTGTATTGGGCCTGATGGCAGCTTCCCATTGGTTCACTTTGTCGGCATCAACATAAGTATATTGTATGCCGTACTTAGGTAAATATTTAGTGATGACGGTATGTGTACTTCCAAAAATAGCTTTGCAACAAAGCAGGTGATCGCCTGCTTTTAAAAAGCTCATGAAAGTAGCAAAAACAGCACTCATGCCCGAAGCAGTAGCGTAGCCAGCTTCGGCCCCTTCCAGCACACAGATCTTATCGACAAACTCCTGCACGTTTGGATTGGAGAAACGGCTGTAGATATTGTTATCAATTTCATCGGCAAAAGTGGCCCGCATTTCTTCGGCATCATCAAAACAAAAACTGCTGGTTAAAAATAGCGGCGATGAATGTTCTTTTTCATTGGTGCGGTCAATGCGTGTACGTATGGCTTTTGTAATGCGTTGCATGAATAGGATTTAAGAATGAATTTTATTTTGATGCATCAAAACTTTCCAGGTGACAGCAGCACCTGCCAGCTGCAATGTTTCAGCTGAGTGCCTGAGTTCTAAACTTATGCTGGTCATAGGTGGGTGGTTTGTGGTTGTGGTACCAACCATTGTTTAATGTGTGCACCAATGGTTTCAGCTTCCACCAAAAAACCATCGTGACCGTATAAGGAATCAATTTCTTTGTATTGTGCATGAGGAAGATGGCGTGATAAAAATTGCAGTTCCTGCACAGGCACTAATACATCACCTTTTATAGCCATCACTAATGTAGGTTGTTGTATGCCCTGCAAAACCGCTTCCACAGAAGCTGCCCTTCCTCTGGACAAATTATGCGTGTCCAGTGCTTTTGTCAATGTGTAATAAGAATAGGCATTGAAACGCTTAGTCAATTTAATGCCCTGGTGTTTTATATAAGACGACGCTTTAAAATCGTCTAACTTCTCCTTATCGCTATCTGTTTGTGTACTGATAAAAGAAGCATAGTTACGATAGGTGAGCATACCGATGGCCCTTGCTACTGCAAGGCCCTGCTCTCCTGCTTTTGCCGTATCTTCTTTCCACGTGCCGTCTGCTTCAATGGCAAGGCGTTGTGCGGTATGAATGGCAATACCCCAGGCAGTTTCTCTTGCAGACGTTACAATTAAGAACTGCCTCTGAATAATGGACGGATGCATTACGCTCCACTCCAACACCTGGTAGCCGCCCATGCTGCCGCCAGCCAGCAGCAATATTTTTTTAATCCCTAAATGTTGCCGCAACAGTTCGTGTGCTGCTACCATATCACGAATGGTGATCAATGGAAAGCTATGATAATAAGGATTGCCTGTTTCGGGATTGATGCTGGCAGGACCTGTAGTGCCATATACCGAACCCAGGATGTTGGCACATACAATAAAATATTTTTGTGGATCAAAGGCACAACCTTCGCCCACCATGCCTTTCCACCAGTCTTCCGCATCGGAGTTGGCGGTAAGTGCATGACAAACCCAAATAACGTTGTCCTTGGTTTCGTTCAGTTTTCCCCAGGTGTGATAAGCAATAGTAAGCTGGGGAAGCATACCGCCTGCTTCCAGTGAAAAAGGTGCTTTATGATGATAATACTGTGGTTTCATATACAACTACATTTCTGTAAAGCTTTCTTATAGCAAGTATGCAGGGCTGTTGAATGGTGAAATGTGAGACGACAAACGTGAAACGTGGAACAGCTTTCACTTGTCCCGGCATCAATCATCCGTATGTTTCATTCAATAGCTGCGCAAAGTTTGTGCAATCGTTATATATAAAACGGAGGTCAAAAATAAGGAAGCTTACCCGGAGTAATGATATTTGACTGTACAGAAGGTGCAAATACGTGGAGGTAAGTTGTTAAAATTCTACCGGGCTTTTGTTACACGAAAGGGGCAATGCAATATTTACTTGTCAGCGTCTTTGCGCAAAACCTTCTCTTCTTGCTCAATGCAGGTAAGAACGTACAAGAGTGCGACGCAACAGGTGCTTCATAGCATTACAAAAGCCGGGAACATACCAAATAAATCTGGTAACAAAACCTAAAACAAAAAACCTGCAGCACAAAACCAAACTTCCTTTCAGCAAATCTCTTTTTTCTGTTAGGTTTGCGCAAAAACGAACCTGAGTATGGCTGGTTATTTTGCCAATAAAGTTGTAGCCGTTACCGGCGGCACGGACGGAATAGGTAAAGCCCTTGTTGACCTGTTGCTTTCGCGGGGAGCCAAAGTGGCTACCTGCAGCCGTCATCATGATAAGCTTTACGACCTGCAAACGGAGTATGCCTCCTATCCTTTGCACACCGTAGTAGCCGATGTTAGCAGCGAAAATGATTGCCGCCATTTTATAGAATCTACCATAAAGGTTTTTGGCGGCATAGATGTATTGATCAATAATGCCGGCGTATCTATGCGGGCCTTGCTGAAGGAAACTTCCATTGACGTGATCAAAAGGGTAATGGACGTTAATTTCTTTGGCGCTGTTTACTGCACCAAGTATGCACTCGATTCTATTATAAAAAGAAAAGGAACCATAGTAGGCGTTTCATCAATTGCAGGCTATCGCGGCTTGCCGGGCCGCAGCGGCTACTCTGCTTCTAAATTTGCATTACAGGGCTGGCTGGAAGCCATCAGAACGGAATTGATAGATGACAACGTGCATGTAATGTGGGTATGCCCGGGCTTTACAGCTTCTAATATTCGCAATGCGGCATTGAATAAAGAAGGCGCTGCGCAAGGCGAAACACCGCTTGATGAAAGCAAACTGATGACCGCCGAAGAATGTGCCCGTCATATTTTGTCGGCCATTGAACATAAAAAAAGAACACTGGTGCTCACCTTCACGGGCAAGCGAACAGTGTTCATGAACAAGTTTTTCCCCGGCCTTGCCGATAAGCTGGTCAAGAATTTTTTCTTCAAGGAAGGAAAGCTTATTAAGTAGATTAAAGTTTAGGGTTTAGAGATAAGAGTCCTAACGTTGAAAATACTTTATTATGGCAACCATAAAGCGATTTGAAGATTTGGAAGTGTGGCAATTGGCCCGTGCCTTTGCAAATGCTGTTTTTGAAACCTATACAAATAATGTTTCGTTTAGTAAGGACTTCGAATTGAAAAACCAAATCAATGCTTCAAGTGGTTCTGTAATGGATAACATTGCTGAGGGCTTTGGGCGAGGTGGCAGAAATGAGTTTATTAATTTCCTGTCTATTGCCAAAGGCTCAATAGAAGAATCAAAATCGCAATTGTACACGGCACTCGACAGAAGATTTATTGCACAGCAAAAATTCGATGCTTTAT
>JBQCJM010000021.1:0-2703 GCA_051952715.1 Flavisolibacter sp. | reverse complement strand
TACAGACACTCTTTCCCTACACGACGCTCTTCCGATCTGACATAAGGCTAATTTATTTAGCCGCAAAATACTAATTTATTTAGATTGAATGGAGAAACTTATTATGCAAAAGAAAATTTTTATAAGGGTACAACGACACAACAAAAGACTTGTGCGCAATAACAGGAATAGCTTCGTGGCGCAAATTTTGGTTATCGCCAAAAAGTGAGCAACTTTGTTAACTATCAAATTCTGTGGAATGGAAAAAGAAAAGAAGAAGCCTGTTATTTTAATTACAAACGATGATGGAATTACAGCACCCGGTATAAAAAACCTGATTGAAGCCGTTAAAGATCTTGGAAAGGTAGTGGTGGTAGCACCTGATAAACCACAGTCCGGCATGGGGCATGCCATTACCATTGGCGTTCCATTGCGGCTGCATAAAGTAAATCTTTTTGAAGGCATTGAAGCCTATCAATGCTCAGGCACACCGGTAGATTGTGTAAAGCTGGCAGTTGATAAAGTGCTGCATCATAAACCCGACATCTGCATCAGCGGCATTAACCATGGCGCTAATCACAGCATTAATGTTATTTACTCAGGCACTATGTCGGCAGCCGTGGAAGCAGCCATTGAAAGCATTCCTTCCATTGGTTTTTCTTTGCTGGATTATAGTTTGGAAGCCGATTTTTCAGCAGCACGAAAATATGCCCGCATGATAGTGGAGGAAATGCTGAAATCCACTCCTGATAAACATTGTGTGCTAAATGTAAATATTCCCATTGCCACGATCGATGAAATAAAAGGTGTGAAAGTCTGCCGCCAGGCATATGCCAAATACGAAGAAGATTTTATTGAAAGAGATGATCCGCACGGCCGCAAATATTATTGGCTTACCGGTGAGTTTGTTAATTTCGATGAAGGCACCGACACCGATGTATGGGCTTTGGCCAATAAATATATCAGTATTGTACCCGTGCAATTTGACTTAACCCACTACAAACAAAAAGAACAACTTGAAAAAAACTGGAACATTCTTTCTAAAGAAAGATAATCTGCAAATGGGATTGATCCTGGGCCTTGTAACGCCTTTGATCGTTTTTGTCATTATTTATTTTATCCGGTTCACAGGCTGGAGTTTTGGCGAATTTGTAAAAGAATTTTTCAGGCAAAACCAATTGATTACTTTTTTTGGCGTGTGGTGTTTAGTGGGCAACATTGCATTGTTCACATATTACATCAATACCAACCGCGACAAAACAGCAAAGGGCATTTTTGCTGTTACACTCATTTACGGCATTGGTGTGCTGCTGCTAAAGCTTTTTAATAAATAACTTGTAGTGCAAAACAAATTGTTCTTGATATAGCTAAGGCGTATCGCACATTCTTTCATTAATTAATTATTCCCCTTTAGAGGTTAGGGTATGAAGTATTACATCATTGCCGGCGAGGCATCTGGCGATTTGCACGGCAGCAATTTGATCAAAGAACTAAAAAAACTTGATACCGGTGCCAATATCCGTTGCTGGGGTGGCGACCTGATGGCTGCTGCCGGTGGCCATGTGGTAAAGCATTACAGGGAACTAGCTTTCATGGGTTTTGTAGAAGTGATAAGAAACCTGCCTACGATTCTTAAAAATTTAAAATTCTGCAAGCAAGACGGTCAAAGCTTCCAGCCTGATGTTTTGGTTTTGATAGATTATCCTGGCTTTAATTTGCGCATAGCCAAATGGGCTAAAGCCATGGGTTTTAAAGTGGTTTATTACATCTCGCCGCAAGTGTGGGCATGGAAAGAGAGCCGCACCAAAACCATTAAAGAAGTGGTTGATAAAATGTTGGTGATACTTCCATTTGAAAAAGCATTTTTTGAAAAATGGAACTACAAAGTGGAATATGTAGGCCATCCGTTGGCACAGGTGGTGAATGATTTTATTGAACATGCTCCTAAAAAACCACTTTCATCCAAACCAATTATTGCTGTGTTGCCTGGCAGCAGAAAACAGGAAGTAGCTACCAAGCTTCCCATCATGCTGTCAGTTGCAAAAGATTTTCCTCAACACCAGTTCATTGTAGCCAAGGCGCCTTCATTAGATGACGGCTTTTATGATGTGATACTGGAAGATTATCCAAACATCAAAGCCATAAAAAATGAAACCTACAATTTGGTATCGCAATCATCGGCTGCGTTAGTTACTTCGGGTACGGCAACTTTAGAAACCGCTTTGTTTAATGTGCCGCAGGTAGTTTGCTATAAAGGTTCTCCTATTTCCTACCAAATCGCAAAGCGATTGATAAAGATCAAATACATTTCGCTTGTAAACCTAATTATGGATAAGCTTGTTGTTACCGAACTTATTCAAAACGAGTTGACAACAGCCAATGTAAAAAAAGAGCTAAGTGAGATATTGAATAATCCACGCCGAAGAGAACAAATAAAAAGAGATTACCGGCAGCTACATTTTTTGTTACAGCAGGATGAAAACGCTTCCGCAAGAGCCGCCCAGGAAATTGTAGGTTTTTTGCAAGCTAATGCTTAATCAAAAGTTTGATAGCAAGAATAATTAATGCTACAATAAAAAGCAGCAGGCTGAGCCGGTTAATGCCGTGCATGTATTTTACAAACCTGGTCTTTGGTCTGTCCGGATCGGGCTTGCGCAGGTATAAATATTCGGCTATTTGTTTAAGTACACCCATAAAAAAACCGCATCCTAAAGATACAGTTAA
>JBQCJM010000020.1:0-3508 GCA_051952715.1 Flavisolibacter sp. | reverse complement strand
CTTCGCTGGCAAGTTGCTGGCCACAAATTTTAATTTTATTGGTGTGGGGAATTTTTATTTATGCAATAACAACAAAAGTTTTCCGCTGGGAGTAAAACCTTTACAAAGCTAAGAGCCATGAGCTATGAGCTTCGAGAACGGAAACAATAATCAAATTCTCGGTCTCGAAGCTCGCAACTAAAGGCTCAGAGATTTTTGAATTTTTCCTTACTTAAAATAAGTTTTCACAAATGCGACTGATTAAGTTAGCTATCCTTAGTTTCATCTTTTTGTTTATTGTGGTAACAGCTATTTCGCTGCTTATTCCATCGCATATCCGTATTTCAAAAGCCATCAATATTGGTGCTCCGCAAGATTCTATTTTTTATTTTATTAAAGATGAAAGCAGGTGGCCGCTATGGTACCCGGCTTTTATGCAAAAAGATTCATTCCGCAAAAAACCGCAAATTGAAGTTAGTCCTAAATCAGTGTCTGATTCTGAACTTGTTTTTCAATTGCAGCAGGTAGGTAAAATGCCCCTTATCAATGGCTGGAAAATTTATCATCATTCTTCCACCGACTCGCTTACACTTCAGTGGTATTCTGATTTTCATTTAAAATGGTATCCCTGGCAAAAGTTTGGAAGCTTATTTTACGAAAACACTTATGGTGTGATGATGGAGCAGGGGTTAAGCAATTTAAAAAAACTTGCAGAAAAATAATACAAGTGGCGTTCGTCTCTTCAATAAATTCGGTAAATTACCGCATAAATCGGTAAACTACCGCATCATTCATCTTCAAATTGCTATTATGAGAGAGAACTCCGCCAATCGCTTGGGGAAGTACAAGGGCATTTCCTTGCTTCTCATTTTCCAATTTTTTTCGTTGCTAATTTTTGCACAGGTACACGTTAGTGGTAAGGTAACCAACAACGAAGGCAAGGCGCTGCCTGGCATTTCGGTAACGGTTCGCAATACTACACTGGGTACTACTACGGATGCAGATGGAAATTATTCTCTGCAGGCCAATTTAAAATCCGGTACGCATGACATTGTTTTTTCGGGTGTTGGGTTTAAAGCTGTAACTCAATCCATACAAGTGGGAACAGCTGCTACTTACACTGTAAACGCTACGTTAGAAGAAGACGCTTTGAAGATGGATGAAGTAGTGGTTACAGGTACATCTCAGGGAACAACCCGAAGGCAACTGGGAAGTTACATTAGCACAGTAAAAGCTGATGAATTAACCAAAGGTGCAACAGGCAACGTATTGGCCGCCTTGCAAGGCAAAACGGCAGGGGCACAAATCATTCAGAATAGTGGCGATCCTGCTGGTGGTATTTCGGTAAGGCTGCGTGGAATAAGTTCTATTAATTCATCATCAGAGCCGTTGTATATTGTTGATGGCGTAATTGTGAACAATGCGACCAACAGGGTCACCAACACGCAAAACTCATACGATGGGAGCAATTTTGTTGGAACCATCGGCCAAAATAGAATGGTAGATATCAATCCGGCTGATATAGACCATATTGAAGTTTTAAATGGTGCTGCTGCGGCGGCTATCTATGGATCGAGGGCTAACTCTGGCGTAATTCAGATATTTACGAAAAGAGGTATGTCTGGCGCCCCACAGGTAAATGCTTCAACAAGTGTAATGATGAGCCAACTCCGTAAAAAACTAGATGTGAACATGGCCCCTATAAAGTTTGGCGGTTCTCCAGACGTTCAGACACAAGATATTCTTACACCTGCATTAACCAACACTACTCCGGTTACACGATATGACTATCAGGATTACATTTTTAGAACAGGCGTAGGAACGGATAATAATGCTTCGGTTAGCGGCGGTACTGACAAAACGAAGTATTATGTTTCAGGTTCTTATTTTTTTAACCAAGGCATTATCAGGAACACAGATTTCAGAAGATTTAGTTTCAGAGCCAATTTAGAGCAAACATTGAGTAAATATTTAAGTGTTAACCTTGGTGTAAATTATATCAATAGCGCATCTAACGAAAAGCCCGATGGCAACTCCTTTTACTCACCAATGAATGCTGTAACGATCATTGGCAACTTCCACGACATCTTTACACGTGATGCATTGGGTAATATAAAAGCTGTTGGTGAGCGGGGTCGTGTAAACCCGGTTTCAGTGATTGAAGATTTTAAACAGCGGGAAGAAACCAATCGCATCATTGCCAATTTAGGAGCCAAGCTAAAACCATTTAAAGGTTTCACCCTTGATTATACTTTAGGTATAGACAATTATGGACAAAATGGAACTACGTACATGCCGCCGTTTGCCTATAATGTAAATACTGCTTTCTTTGGTGGCGGTGCAACTTTGGATCCTACTTTGAATGGTTATGCAAGTACAGGCAATGATTATTTTTTCCAGATAAATAATCAATTAGACGCAACTTACCAGTTTAATCTTACAGATAATATTGCTTCTACCACACAATTAGGATATTCAGTTCAATATGAAAAGAACCGTTATGCTCTGTTACAGGGCCGTGGCCTAAGTCCATTTGTTCAGGTAGTAAATGGTGCAAGCACTATTTTGCCCGCAACAGATGAACGTAGTGAATTATCTATTTCAGGAGCTTATCTCCAACAAAATTTTAAATTCTATAACCGCTTCTTTCTTACAGGAGCAATAAGAGTTGACGAGTCTTCGGTATTTGGAGTGGATGAAAGAAGGCAGGAATATTTTAAGGCTAGTGGCAGCTATATCATTTCTGATGAAAAGTTTTGGAATATGGCCAATTGGTGGAACACATTTAAAATCCGTGCGGCTTATGGCGAATCTGGAAACCTAACAGGTATCGGAGCTTATTCCAGATTCAATAATTATACTTCTAATTCTTATTTAGGTCGAATTGCTCTTGCATCAAGTCCTGGGTTAGCTAACGAACATGTAAAGCCTGAAAAGCAGAAAGAATTAGAAATTGGAACAGACATGGCTTTTTTGAAAGACAGGATCGGACTTCAGTTTAACTGGTATCGCAAACGTGTTGAAGATTTACTAACCAATCGGGTTGTGGCGCCTACTACCGGGTTTAGCAGCTTGCTCGATAATTTCGGCTCTTTAGAAAACAAAGGGATCGAACTTGTTTTAAACGTGTCTCCGGTTAAAAACAATAACGTTCAGTGGGACATTACGGGCATATTCAACCGTAATCGTAACAAGATGTTAGATATTAGCCAGGCGTTAACGTTATTAAGCACTAACGGTGGTGCGCCAATTGCCTTATTGCAAGGCTATCCCGTTGGAGTATTTTATGGAACATTCTTCGCTGTAGACGCAAATGGCAACCAGATAAAAAGTGCTGTTGGTTTCCCTCAAATTGAAAAGGGCACACAAAACAGTGCTTTTAGCTACACACCTCAACGTGATCCTGCAACGGGTTTGCCAACCGGAACTACTTTGCGCAAAGTAATCGGTGATCCTAATCCTGATTACACTGCATCTTTAGTTAACGAAGTATCTTTTAAAAAATTCAGTTTAAGAGTTCAGTTAGATG
>JBQCJM010000019.1:0-7106 GCA_051952715.1 Flavisolibacter sp. | reverse complement strand
ATCCAGTTGTTTTCCAATTCTTCTTTCGTCTGCACAAGGTTGTTGAAGTATAACGTATCACCGTCAATAAAACCATTGTCAAAAGCATATTGCAGCTGGCTTAAAGGCAATTGCTGAATTTTATTTTTTACAAAAAACGAAAGGCTGGTGCGGTTGAAAAAATCAACACCAAACTTTTGCCCCAGGTCTTTTATAAAACGAACGGAAGAATCGGTGCTGCAGCCGCTGACGCCGGCATTTGTTTCATCAGCCATCAGCACTACAAATTGCCCGAAAAATAAATTGCAATAAGCATCTACTTCAGCGCCATGCGAACGCCATTCGGCTGAAAACTTATTTAGCAGCGCTTCTGTTTCTAAAGATTCGGACAAAGTGAACAGGCGACTGCTTTGGTATACCCATACTTTACTTTGTGCTGAAAAATTATTGGGAAGAAGTTGTTTGTATTCGAGGTTCATGTTGCAAAGATAAGAAGCCCATCCCGACCTTCCCGATGGGAAGTCAACAAAGCACAAACCCTGCTTACAAATTAGCTATTACCGCAAATAAAAAACTCTCAACATTAAAACTTGTTGAGAGCAATAAGTTAGCCTTGCATATTGGCCAATTCTCCGGTTAGTGGATTGATGGGGCCGAGGTACTGCACCACCAGTTCTGCAACATCAAGCACCTGCACATCGTTTTCTTTTTCCATATTTTTTACGCCATCTGTCAACATAGTATTGCAATAAGGGCAGGCTGCCGCAATAATTTTAGAATCTGTGCTGATGGCTTCGTTCGTCCGGTCCAGGTTCACTCTTGTTTTACCGGCTTCTTCTTCTTTCCACATTTGCGCACCACCGGCGCCACAACAAAAACCTTTTTTACCACAGCGTTTCATCTCCACCAGTTCGGCGTCCAAAGCTTCTAATACTTTTCGTGGCGCTTCGTAAATGCCGTTGGCTCTGCCTAAGTAGCAACTATCGTGATAAGTAATTTTTTTGCCTTTGAATGTGTTGCTGTCGTTTAATTTAATTCTTCCTTCATCGATCAATTGTTGCAGAAAAACTGTGTGATGAATCACTTCATAATTACCACCCAACTCAGGGTATTCATTTTTAAAAATATTAAAGCAATGTGGGCAGGTAGTGACAATTTTTTTTACGCCGTAATTGTTCAGCGTTTGAATATTTTGATAAGCCATCATTTGAAAAAGAAATTCGTTGCCGGCCCTGCGTGCAGGATCGCCGGTGCACATTTCTTCCTTGCCTAAAACGGCGTAGTTAATGCCCACTTTATTTAAAATGGTAGCAAATGCTTTCGTGATTTTTTGTGCTCTCTGGTCAAAGCTTCCGGCGCAGCCCACCCAAAACAAAACTTCCGGCGTTTCGCCGCTGGCAAAAAATTCAGCCATTGTTCTTACCTGCATGATGTTAATTTCTCCTGCTCAAAAATAAGCTTTGAAAGTTTATGGTTTATCATTAATAGAGATCAATCATGTTTTGTTACAATCGATATATTACTATTTAGCTTTTGTTGTGTCACTCACTTATACGTTCTTTTCGCTATTGAGCATTGTGGGACTGTACTACTTTTTCCATTGTTTCTATTGTTGTAAATCAAATTTCTCCTGAATCGCTTGGAATAAGGGATATAAAGATTCAACTGAAGCTTTTTACTAAAAAGAAAAAGGTTGCACAGTGCCGGGCAGAATTAGCGAAAGTACAAGTGTGCGACGCAACGAACGATGATAGTAGCAAGCAGCCTGGCTTATAATTATTGCCGCTTTTCCAAAAGACATCCCCACAATAATATCAGCCGCAATACAAATTGATTTCACTTAGCAATATGTATTTATTTTTGGACAAACTATGAAAGGTTTTTTCGAAAAGTTGGGTAATTGGGAGTTGTGGCCTTTCGCCCTGCGTTATATTTTAATTGTTCCTGCGTGGATATGGTATTGTATTCGTTCGGGCTCGGTGTGGTTTTTTTCTTCGTCTAATCCTACCATCACTTTCGGCGGTTTTGAAGGCGAAGGAAAAAAAGAAATGTACGAGCTGTTGCCTGAAGAAGTTTATCCCAAAACTATTTATGTTCATCCAGAAGATGATTTTAGCCATGTAAAAAAACGAATACAGAAAAATGGTTTTTCTTATCCTTTTGTGGTAAAACCTGACGTGGGCATGAAAGGTTTGTTGTTTCGGAAAGTGGATCATGAAAAAGATCTGGAAACCTATCATCAAAAGATTCCGATGGAATATATTATCCAGGACCTGGTGGAATATCCGTTGGAAGTAAGTGTGTTTTATTATCGTTTTCCTTATAAGCAAAAAGGTGTGATCACCGGTTTTATTCAAAAAGAATTAATGGATGTAACCGGCGATGGAAAAAGCAGTTTGTGGCAGTTGATTGCGACACATCCAAAAGCAAAACACCGGCTGGAAGAAATGCGTATCAAGCATGCTGAAAACCTGGAAACGATTATTCCGGCAGGAGAGAAATATGTTTTGACTTATGCTGCAAACTTAAACCGGGGTGCAAAGTTTACCAATTTAAAACACCTGATTGACGATGATCTGCTGCAGGTGTTTGATGCATTAAGCCACCCTGCACAATTTTATTATGGCCGTTATGATATAAAGTGCAGATCGGTTGAAGATCTAAAAAAAGGAAAGCATTTCAGTATTTTAGAATTTAACGGCAGTGGCGCTGAACCTAACCATGTGTATAATGCCGGGTATAGTTTGCTTGAGGCTAACAAAGAATTTTTAAAACACTGGAAAGCGTTGTACCAGATTTCCCGGTATAATCACAAGCACGGTGTTCCGTATTGGTCTTTTAAAAGGGGATGGGATTTTTTGAGAAAAGCCAAAAAGCATTTGAAAGTGCTGGAAAAATATGACAGGGAAATCATTATTTAAGAATGATGAATTCAAACCTTTGGTCTTTTCTCTTTTCAAGTCGTGTAATTCGTCCCGATAGCTATCGGGATTAAATTCGTGTAATATTATTTGCATGCAAAAGCTGGTACGTGTTTTTTTTACGGGATTGTTTATTAGTTTTTTAGGCTCTTTGCCTTTAGGTACGTTGAACATTGCGGCCATGCAGATCTCTATTAATTCCGGCCTTAGCCAGGCTATACTTTTTTCATTGGGTTCGTTATCTGCCGAGGTGATATATGTACGGCTTTCGCTGGTAGCAATGGACTGGATCCGCAAACAACAAAAGATTTTGAAAGCATTAGAGTGGGTTACGCTTCTTATTGTATTGGCTTTAGCAGTTGGTTCTTTTTATACAGCAATGCACCCAGGCGTAACAAAAAATCCTGTTCTTAACAGTACGCTGCACCCGTTTTTATTGGGGCTTGTTATGAGTGCTTTAAACCCGGTGCAAATTCCTTTTTGGTTTGGATGGAGCACTGTTTTATTTACGAAAAAAGTTTTACTACCCCGAAGCAGCCATTACAATCTTTATATTATTGGAATAGGCTTAGGAACTTTGCTGGGGAATTGCGTATTCATTTTTGGCGGGAAAATTATTGCCGATAAAATTAATAATAACCAAAATATTTTAAACTGGGTTATTGGTGGCATCTTTACCATTACGGCCATTATCCAGCTATGGAAGATCATTAAAAACAAGGATGCGCACCACAGCATAGAGCATCCCGAAGAAATGACAAAAAAATTTGGAGAACAATTAAACGAAATTCAAAAGCACACAAAATAAAATCAACATGCTCAATCAAACCATTATCCCTCAAATGCTACACGAGGCAGCCCAAACAAAAAAAATGCTGGAAAAAGTTCCTTACGACAAAGCCGATTGGAGACCTCATACAAAATCTACGAACTTATGGCGCCTGGCTTGCCATATAGCAGATCTTTTCAGTTGGATTTCTATGGTCGTTAATACAGAAGAACTTGATTTTAGTAAAACACCGTACAAAACACCTGAACTGAAAGGCGAGGAAGAATTGTTGCAGCGCCTTCAAAAAAATGTTGATGAAGATGTAAAAGCATTGGAAGGTATCAGCGACGAACGTTTAAGGGAGAACTGGACATTGCGCAGCGGTGAATATGTAATTTTTACCATGCCGCGGATTGCCGTTATTCGTGGTGTATGCTTAAGTCATATCATTCATCACCGCGGACAACTTTCCGTTTACCTGCGTCTGCTTGATGTACCTGTCCCCGGCATGTATGGCCCCAGTGCCGACGAAGGGTTTTAAAGATCAGCATTGGCGTAACAGCGGTTTTCAGTTGCAAGAATATAAATTCCTACTTTTTACGGGCAAAAAGTCTGAAAAAGCATTTCCGTTGCTAATTGAAACTGCGCGGTTGGGAACATACTGACGATGTCAGTGCTTGTCACGCATTATAGTATTTGCGAAAGAAAAGGATGTTTCTAACTTTTGAGGATCTTATACAATACAATCATAAAACAAACAGCCAGTAACAAGGCAACGTCAATGATTTGTTTACGATCTACTTTAGGTTTGGGAAAAAGAGTAATTAAAATGAATTTTCTTAAGAAGTTCATAGGGTTGTAGTTTGCTGGATTAAACGAGTGACAAGATAGTGATTGATCGTGAATTTGCAAATAGTAAATATTTTTTTGCATCAATAACTGCGCAGTTTCAATATTGGATATGTTGTATAAAAAAAGTCCTGCCTACGCAGGACCTTTTTTTATGTATAGTGAGAGACTTGTCTTACTGGTCTAAATTCACAGGATAGGAATAAGGCATGTCGTTTCCCGGATATACACCCTCTACTTTAACCGTTCCGGAAATGTTAGATAAAAGATCTGTTAGATCTTCAACGCTGTTCACTTGTTGTCCGGCTACACTCGTAATAATGAACGTAGGCTGAATTCTTGCACGCCCCAAAGGACTGTCTTCATAAATTTTATTGATCACCACTCCGCCGTCGATGCCAAGTTTTGATGCTTTATCAGCACTTAATGTAGCAAAATCAGCTTTCAGTCTTGTGCCTATATTAGAACTCACAACATCTGATTTCTTTTTCAGATTTACAGTTACCGTGTACTCCTTACCGCTACGCACATAAGTAACCGGTACTTTATCGCCGGGGCGGAAGCCTGCGATTTGTGCACTCATTTGCAAACCTGACATGACTTTGGCGTTGTTTACTTTGGTAATTACATCGCCTTTTTTAATGCCTGCTGCTGCCGCACCACCATCTGCACTTACCGAAGAAACATAAACGCCTTCTACATTGGTAGGAATGCCAAGGCTTTTCAGTTGCTCTTCAGAAACATCGTCGGTAGGATAGTAGCTTACACCCAAATAACCTCTTTGCACATCGCCATACTGAATAATATCATTGACTATTTTTTTAATGATGTTTACCGGGATGGCAAAAGAGTAACCTGCATAAGTGCCCGACGGTGCAAGAATCGCAGAGTTAATACCAATCAATTCTCCATTCGTATTGATCAAGGCGCCACCGCTGTTACCCTGGTTCACAGCCGCATCGGTTTGGATAAAAGATTCGACAGGTGTATCGCCTCTTTGCGTTTGACGGCTATTGATGCCAATGCTGCGGCCGGTTGCCGAAACGATACCGGCAGTAACAGTAGCATCTAACGTTAACGGGTAACCAATAGCCAGTACCCATTGGCCTAGTTGAATGTTGTCAGAATTACCGTACACCATAAAAGGTAGTTTGGTTGCGTCTATTTTTAAAACGGCAAGGTCGCTGCTTGGATCACGGCCAATAACCCTGGCCTTATAAGTTTTACGGTTGGAAAGCGTAACATTGATCTCAGCAGCTACGCCACCGGCCTGGTCGGAGATTACGTGGTTATTGGTAACAATATATCCATCATCACTGATAATAACTCCGCTACCTGATGCCCTTTGCTCGGGAATAATGTTAGGACCAAAGCCTTCACCAAAAAATTGGTCAAAAAAATCATCAAAACCCCGGTTGCGTGGAAGATTATTACTTACTTTTTTGGCGGGAATCTTTGTTTTAATATGAACAACTGCGGGTACAGCAGCGTTAGCAGCTTTTACAAAATCAAGTCCTTCGGCCGGAGCGCCGGGTTTACCATCAAAAAAACCTGCATAATTTGCCGGAATTCCTTTTTCTGCAGAGCCAACCGTTGCAGTATTAGAGTTTGAAAATTTATTGTATAGAGCAACACTGCCTACTGCAGAAACAGCGCTAATAGCTACAACAAGAAGTACCTGTTTGAATTTCATGGTTATTCAGTTTGAATGTTTAATCTATAGTTTCAAAATATATGCCTTTGCCAATTATCATTAAGTTAAGATGCCATTTTGATCTGTTGAAGCATGATTAGGCAGACATTAATTTATTTAACCTGACAACTCTACTCAATGAACTTGCTTCACAAAATAACTACACTACTGTACAAAATTAAAACCGTTGAGCCAGTTTAACATTTATTTACTAAGGTCTTCGTAGTTCATTAACAGTGCTAGGAATCCTTACTTTAAATTCAATAAAAATTCAATTGTATCCACGCCATCTGCATAATCGGAGAGTTGAGGACACTGCGCTGCTCCAAATGCAATGCTGTGTTTGCCTACTACACATTGGATATCCTCATTTAATAAAAGTTTCATTCTAATTTCACTTTCATTATTGTAATACTCAAAGTTCAACTGGCTGATGGGAGAGAAGGGCGATGCCGCTTCTACCAGTATCATGCTTCCGTTTGTCATATAGAAGCGATTGTTCAGCATGTGCACTGCTAAGTTATAATCATAATTGTTTTTGTACTTGTGGTGGTTAATAAGGTGATCGTATTTTTTAAACGCTTCCAGCAAGGGAACAAAATCATATTGCAGTGGTACAAATATTTTGGTAATATTTCTGCAGCCAAGGCCAAAATACTGGTAAACATCATCAGCCAAAGCCTCTAGCTCTTCCCTTGTTTCGTTGCCTTCAAGTATGGCCACCGATGTTCGGTTCTTGCGTATAATGCTGGGATGATTTTTAAAATAATATTCAAAATACCTTGATGAATTATTACTGCCGGTAGCAATGTAAGCATCGCAATTTTTCAACAGTTCACTGATTATTATAAATTGACCTGCTTGTTCGTTCCACTCGACTAATTTGTTTATGAGG
>JBQCJM010000018.1:0-16388 GCA_051952715.1 Flavisolibacter sp. | reverse complement strand
ACACCGATAGAAGGAACCAACAATGTGCCTTTTATTCCCGCTACCAAATGGATCAGTGAATTGCGTGGCGAGTTTTTAAAGAATGCAAAGTCTTTCAAAAACTTGTCTTTACATTTTGAAGTGGATCATACATTCAGCCAAAACAAACCTTTTACTGCCTTTGGTACAGAAACGGCAACACCTGCGTATACTTTGTTGAATGCTAGCGTAACTACTGACGTTGTGAGAAAAAATAAAACCTTATTCAGTGTTTATTTTCTGGGTAATAATTTATCTGATGTGGCGTATCAAAATCATCTGAGTCGCTTAAAATATACAGATGTGAACGTTGCTACCGGAAGACAAGGCGTATTTAATACCGGCAGAAACTTTATGGTGCGATTGAATATTCCGCTTTCATTCAATACCAAATAATATAAGGACACGTCACTGGGGTGTCCTTATATTATTTGCAATAAATTTTAGTGTACATGCCAGCGGCATATTACTACGTTGTTACGGTAGGCGTAACAGCATTTTTTCTTTCGCCAATTTGTTGCCGCCACATGGCGAAATACAAACCTTTTTCCGAAAGCAATTCTTCATGTGTACCGGTTTCAATTACGACGCCTTTTTCTAAAACATAAATTCTGTCGGCATGCATAATGGTTGAAAGCCTGTGTGCAATTAGAATAGTGATCTGATCATTGAATGAAGAAACATTACGAATGGTTTTATTGATCTCTTCTTCAGTCAATGAATCAAGTGCTGATGTAGCTTCATCAAAAATTAAAAGCTTGGGCTTGCGCAGCAAAGCCCTTGCAATACTCAGACGTTGTTTTTCTCCGCCTGATAATTTCAATCCGCCTTCGCCGATCATGGTTTCAATGCCTTTTTCAGCTCGCATTAGTAAATTATTGCACGATGCCTTGCTCAACGCATCAAGTAAGTCCTCTTCAGTTGCCGAGGGATTTACAAACATCAGGTTTTCTTTGATGGTACCGCTAAATAGCTGCGTATCCTGCGTTACAAATCCAATTTGATTTCTGAGGTCGTCGAAATGAATATTATTTTCATCTAGCCCGTTATAAAAAATATTACCCTGCTGCGGCCGATACAAGCCTACCAGCAATTTCATTAAAGTAGATTTGCCGGAGCCTGAAGGGCCCACAAAAGCAATGGTTTCGCCTCTTTGGGTTTTAAAACTAATATTATCAATGGCCTTGTGCATGGCTGTTTGATGTTTAAAGCTTACATGGCGAAACTCCAGTTCTTTAATGGGTCCTAAGTGCTTTGGGCTTGCTGGCATAGGCTCGGGTTCTTTCAGCATCAGGGTTTGAAAATTATTTAATGAAGCTTCAGCTTCGCGATAACTTAAAATAATATTGCCAATATCCTGCAAAGGACCAAAAACAAAAAATGAAAATATCTGCATGGTTACCAATTGGCCTGCATCCATTACTTTGCCGAAAATGAGCCACATTAAAATGAAAAGAATCACTTGCCGTAATGTGTTTACAAATGTGCCTTGTATAAAAGAAATGCTCCTGATCCTTTTGACTTTGGTTAATTCAAGACCTAATATTTTATAAGTGTTCTTATTCAGTCTTTCTACTTCCTGTCCTGTTAAACCAAGACTTTTCACCAACTCAATATTGCGCAAAGATTCTGTTGTGGTTCCGGCTAAAGAAGTGGTTTGCGAAACAATAGTCTTCTGAATAGTTTTTATTTTTTTACTCAACAGGTTGCTGATGTAAGTGAGTAAAAGGATGCCGGTGAGATAGGCAATGGGAACCGACCAGTGAATAGCAATAGATGCATAAACGAAAACAAAAAGCACACCTACAATAATGCCGAATAAAACATTGATAAGATAATTCAAAAACTTTTCTGTATCCGTTCGTACTTTGGTAAGCACACTTAATGTTTCGCCGCTGCGCTGGTCTTCAAAGTCCTGGTAAGGCAACTTCATGGCGTGTTGCAGGCCAACGGTAAAAACTCTAGCCCCAAATTTTTGCACAACAACATTTAAAAAATAATCCTGGAAGTTTTTTGCAATGCGGCTCACCATAGCCACACCAATAGATGAAAGTAGCAAGGCAATAACACCGTAAGGTTGACTAAAAGAGTAAAAAAATGAATCTGATGTAAAATTTTCAGGATGATTTTTATAAGCAGTAGCTAATCGCACCAGCGATCCGAAAATGATAGGGTCGACCAGGGAGAAGCCAATATTCACGGCAGCTAAAAATAAAACCAGTACAACCAATAATTTGTAAGGTTTCAAATATTCTATTAAAACTTTCATGTACTAAACGATTCTAAAATTTGTTTTGATATTGTTTAATCCAATTTTTGCCGGTTAGTGCTTGTAACCATTTTTTATAAAAAGGCAAAGCTTCATAAGTTGCCTTTTCTTTTTGAACAGTGGCCGCATCTAAATGACGAATAAGCTTCACAAGGTTAGGAACGCTTTCCTCTTCATTCTTTTTAAAAAAGTGATGTAAAAGTTTTTTAAACTCTTCAAATTTTCCATATTGAAAAATAGTGTTATCGCAGGTAATTACGTCGCCGGTTTTTTGAAAACAATAACTAAAGGCAAATGATTCAACAATAGATTTTGGAAACTGTTTATGCACAACATCAGTTAGCTCTAATATGTCATCAATAATTTTTGATTGGCTGTTCAGGCCAACTACTTTGGCATTCCAAAGCTTTACATCGTTTGTTGAAAGATTGTTTCCATTTTGCCTGATGGAGTCGGCTGATAAAAATTTAAACAGTTTATTCAATTCCACATTCGAAGAGTTGGTTATACTCCCGATAAAAGAGTGTAGAAGAAAAGAACCGTCTTCTATTTTTTTAAACAATTCTTCCAAAGGCATTTTTATGTAAGTAGTACTGTCTAAAAAAATGAGATTACCTTCTATGTGTTTAAAAACTTCTGCAATGATTTCCATTTTCACCCGTGAAGAGAAAGCTGTTTCTCCCTGCCATTCCTTTATTTGCGCTTGCGAAATTTCTTTTATAGCAAATTGTTGAAAAAAAGGAATGAAAGCCTCGAACACCGCCGGTTGGTCTGTGTAAACATAGATAGCAATGTGTGATGGCGGTTTTAAATTGTAAACTTCCAGGTATTTTAATAAGGCATAGCGACAAGCGTTTACCTTATCTGTTGTTTGCGATGCTTCAAAAACCAGAACATTTGCCATAACAGATAAAGTTAAGAAGAGATTAGAGAGTAGCCGCAGAACACTGATTATTGAATATTTGCTTTAGAAAATTACCTGGGTAATACTCTGCAAATTCATCATTCTTTATTCCTTGTTCTATATTTATTTCTACCCGGCCCAGCCTTCTCTATCCAAACTCCGGTATTGAATGGCTTCGGCCAAATGTTCAACCTTAATATCATTGCTTTGCGCCAGGTCGGCAACGGTTCTTGATACCTTCAAAATGCGGTCGTAAGCCCTGGCTGAAAGGTTTAATTTCTCCATGGCCACTTTCAATAAATTTTGCCCTGCGGTATTAATGACACAAATCTCTTTCAGCATCTTACTGCTCATTTGTGCATTGCAATAAATGCCGTTATTCATTTTATATCTGTCTGCCTGCATTTCTCTCGCTTTCATTACCCGTTCGCGAATCGATGCAGAATTTTCCTGTGGCTTCATGGCCGATAATTCGCTGAAAGCAACCGGTGTTACTTCTACATGCAAATCAATTCTGTCCAACAATGGACCTGAAATTTTATTGAGGTATTTCTGCACAGTTCCCGGCGGGCAGGTGCATTCTCTTTCCGGATGATTGTAATAGCCGCAAGGGCAGGGGTTCATGGAAGCGATCAACATAAAGCTGGCCGGAAAATCAACTGCTACCTTGGCTCTCGAAATCGTTACTCTTCTTTCTTCCATGGGTTGGCGCATTACTTCCAACACCGTTCTTTTAAATTCCGGCAGTTCGTCTAAAAACAAAACGCCGTTGTGTGCTAAGGAAATTTCGCCAGGCTGCGGCACGCCACCACCGCCCACCAGCGCCACATCTGATATTGTATGATGCGGCGAACGGAAAGGTCTTTTAGAAACCAAAGTTGAATTCTCGGGCAACTTGCCTGCAACAGAATGGATCTTGGTTGTCTCCAATGCTTCGTGCAAACTTAATGGCGGCAAAATGGTGGGCAATCGTTTTGCCAGCATGGTTTTGCCAGCACCAGGCGGTCCAATCAAAATAGCATTATGCCCACCGGCGGCTGCAATTTCTAAAGCTCTTTTAATATTTTCCTGACCTTTTACATCGGCAAAGTCAATTTCAAAATCATATTGTGAATGAAAAAACTCTTCCCGTGTATTGATAATAGTTGGTTGTAAACTTTTTTCACCGCTTTTAAAAAAATCAATCACTTCTTTTATATGATTTACGCCGTAAACATCAAGGTTGTTTACCATGCCGGCTTCTTTAGCATTAGCTGTGGGTACAATCAATCCCTTGAACTTTTCTTTTCTTGCCTGTATGGCAATGGGCAATGCACCTTTGATGGGACGAATTTCACCATCCAAACTCAGCTCGCCCATGATGATGTATTTTTCCAGGGCTTCGGGTTCCTCTATCTTTTCAGAAGCCGCTAAGATGCCCATGGCAATAGGAAGATCGAATGCCGTTCCGCTTTTTTTGATATCGGCTGGGGCCAGGTTTACTACAATCCTTGTACGGGGAATAGAATGGCCAATAGATTTAATAGTGCTTTCTATGCGTTGAAAACTTTCTTTAATAGCATTATCCGGTAAGCCAACCAACATGTAACCCACGTTAGTTTCCATCCAATTCACCTCAATCGTAATAGTGATGGCTTCTACTCCGTAAACAGCGCTTCCAAAAGTTTTTACCAGCATAAGCAGCCCGGTTATAAGATGAAGATAGTAGAAAGTTGTAATGTTTCAGATTTAATAGTGATGTTTCTGTTTACGTAGCTCTCTAACCCGGCAAAGCATTTGCAATGTTCTGTGAAAAGACGATCTCATGAAACAGAATTCATTTTTATGGCTGAGTATGATGGCTTTGGTAACAATGGTAAGTTCCTGCGAAGTAATTGGTGGCATTTTTAAAGCAGGCGTATGGGTAGGAATTATTGTAGTTGTTTTGATCATTGGATTGATACTTTGGCTGGTAGGTAAAGGGCGCAGGTAAAAAGCTAAGATTTGGAAAGAATTCATGAGGCTCTCAATATTTTGCATAATGAAAGAAGCTTCACATATTTGAAGGGCCTTTTCCTGGCATCAATTTAATCCTGTAAATCTTAGTTCCTTCTTATCTTCCCTTGTGCTTCACCGTTCCACCATACAATTGCTACGGTTTCATTTTTCATTTTTTCTATTGCCTGTTTTTCTTTTTGCACTGAGCCAGGTTCCTGTCATTAATTGGGAAAAAGCTGTCCTGGTGTTTTTTATTTTGCACATATTGGTATATCCGTCCAGCAACGGCTATAATTCTTTCATGGATAAAGATGAAACACCTATTGGTGGTTTATCAAATCCTTTGCAACCTACGCGGCAATTATTTTATGCTTCTGTAATGATGGATGTTGTGGCCATTTTATTGTCATTGTTTATTTCTTTCGTTTTTGCGCTGGGTATTTTGCTCTACATTCTGGCTTCAAGAGCTTATAGTTATAGAGGCATTCGTTTAAAAAAATATCCTTTCATTGGTTTTTTGACCGTGTTTATTTTCCAGGGAGCTTTGGTTTTTTTTATGACGTATCATGCCGTGCATTCGTCGCAAACTTTGCAAGTTCCATTGTTGCCTTGCATAATTTCGAGTTTATTAATTGGTGCGTTGTATCCGTTAACGCAAATCTACCAACACGAAGAGGACAAAAGAGATGGTGTAATAACTATCAGTTTGCTTTTAGGTAAAAAAGGAACGTTTGTTTTAAGCATGGCTTTGTTTTTATTAGCAACCTTTTTACTATTCATGCGTTTTCAACAAAGTGAACATTTAGGTTACTGGTATTTATTCCTCCTCATTATGTTGCCGGTGGTACTGTTTTTTCTGCTGTGGATGATGAAAGTGTGGAAGGAGGAAAAGGAAGCCAACTTTAGAAATAGTTTACGGATGAATACGCTTGCCACCATTTGTACATCGGCTTATTTTATAACACTTATTGCAATGAATCATTGAGTAAAATTGTTTCCATAGGTACAGCAGTTCCTGCATATAGTCATCAGCAGATGGATATTATGGAATTTATGGAGAAGGTGTATGCAGTTACAGAAGCCGATAAAAGGAAAATGCGTTTTCTCTATCATCAAAGCGGTATTCAACAACGATATTCTGTAATTGCTGATTATAGCAGGGAAATGCCGGATTGGAAGTTTTATCCCCAGTCCGAAAATCTTGAGCCTTTTCCCTCATTGGAATCACGTATGATGATGTACAGCAAGTATGCGCCTTTGCTGTCTGTAGATGCTATAAGAAATTGCCTCGGTCATTCACATCAGCCCAAAAGTATTACACATTTAATTACGGTAAGTTGTACAGGCATGAGCGCACCGGGACTTGATTTGCAGGTAATGGAATTAATGGATCTCGAAAAAAATATTTTCAGAACATCTGTGAACTTTATGGGTTGTTATGCTGCTATTCATGCTTTAAAAATGGCCGATGTTATTTGCAAAACAGATCAACAGGCTAAGGTTTTGATCGTCTGTACGGAATTATGTACACTTCATTTTCAAAGAGAGAGCACTATAGACAATATTACTGCATCTCTTTTGTTTGGTGATGGTTCGGCGGCGGTTTTAATTGTGGCAAATGATAATGAGCTACCTGGCTTGCGCCTTGATAATTTTTATAGCGAAGTCATTCCGAAAGGAAAGAGAGACATGGCCTGGGAACTTTCTTCAAGCGGTTTTGTAATGACGCTCAGTGGTTACATACCCGAATTGGTTGAACAGGATTTTAGTGCCATTTTGCAACGAGCATTAGCAAACGAAAATTTATGTTTGGATGACGTTACCGATTGGTGTATTCATCCTGGTGGCAAAAGAATTTTGGAAGCTATACACAGAAGTCTACATCTTACAAACGGTCAGCTTGATTATTCTTACGAAGTGTTGAAAGAATTCGGCAACCTGTCATCTGCTTCTATATTGTTTGTGTTAAAGAAAATGCTGCACTCAAAAAAAGAAATGAGGAAATTAGCAGGAGCAGCATTTGGCCCGGGCTTAACGGTTGAAACTTTTACTGCACATTATTGATGCCTTCTTTTAAACAACGATCATATCAAAAAGAGTTACTTGACAGTTCCCATGTTCCTTTTTTGGATATCAAAAGAAACATGCAGGAACTTGACTACATCAATAGTAATTTGGGTGGCCATGCTATTACCTTGAAGGGGTTAAAGACCTTATTGCAAAAAGTAAATAGCAAAAGCGATGCAATTTCTGTTGTTGAAATTGGATGTGGCGGTGGTGATAATTTAAGAGTAATTAAAAAGTGGGTAACAATAAATGGCTGGAATATCTCATTAAAAGGAATAGACATCAACAGGGAATGTATAAGCTATGCAGAAGGACTTACTGAAAATAAAGGCATTGAACTTATTTGTGCTGATTACAAAGATGTTATTTTTCAACAACAGCCTGATATTATTTTCTCTTCGCTTTTCTGTCATCATTTTAACAACAGGGAACTTGTTTTTATGTTGCAATGGATGAGGAACAATACGAGAATTGGTTTTTTTATCAACGATCTGCACCGGCATTTTTTTGCTTACTATTCCATTAAAATGCTTACACGGCTTTTTTCAAAAAGTTATTTAGTGAAAAATGATGCACCGCTTTCTGTGCTGCGGGGATTTAAGCAAGAGGAGTGGAAAGAACTTTTTGCTGAAGCTGGCATTGCTAACTACCGGTGCCAGTGGAAATGGGCTTATCGCTGGTTAATCATTTCGCAAAATTGATGCAACTACAACAGCAATATGACGTAGCCATTATTGGTGGTGGGTTAGCTGGCTTATCATGTGCTATTGAACTACAAAAGAGAGGTCATTCTATAGTTTTATTTGAAAAAGAAAAATACCCTTTTCATAAAGTTTGTGGTGAATATGTAAGTTTTGAAAGCTGGAATTTTCTGCAGCAGTTAGGCCTGCCTTTGAGCGAAATGAAATTGCCTGTAATCAATACGCTATTTCTTACGGCGCCCAACGGAAATTTTTTTACAACTCAATTGCCATTGGGCGGATTTGGAATCAGCCGCTATAAGCTGGATCATGAATTGGCAAGAATAGCCAGGAATGCAGGTGTCACCATTTTAGAAGAAACCAAAGTAGAACAGGTTGTTTGCAATGAGCAATTTGAAATACGCTTTTCCTCCAGGATAACCGCACAAAAGAATGTTCAGGCTAAAATATGTTGTGCTGCCTATGGCAAGCGAAGTAATCTTGACATGAAATGGGAAAGAGATTTTTTGAATTACCAGGATAAGAGACTTGATAATTACGTAGGCATTAAATACCATATAGAAACTGATTGGGAGCCTGATGTTATTGGGCTTCATAATTTTAATAACGGCTATTGCGGTATTTCAAAAATAGAAGAGGGGAAATATTGTCTTTGCTACATGACAAAGGCAGCTAACTTAAAAAATTGTAAAAATGATATTGAACAATTGCAGCAAACAGTACTAATGGTAAACCCGCATCTAAAAAAAATATTTTCAAACAGCAAGATTATTCAGGAATTTCCAATCACTATTTCGCAAATCAGTTTTCACAAAAAGTCACAAATTGAAAGGGGAATTTTAATGCTGGGTGATGCAGGTGGAATGATTACACCACTTTGCGGTAACGGCATGAGCATTGCCTTGCATACAGCCAAAATAGTGTCTCAATTAGTAGATCAATTTTTGCAAGGTAAAATCTCCAAAAAAGAATTAGAGAAAGAATATAAAAAACAATGGCAAAAAAATTTCTCCCGTCGTTTACAATCAGGCCGGATCTTGCAGAAGTTTTTTGGGAGCAACCGGCTGAGTAATTCTTTTGTACAGTTATTTAAAACATTTCCTTTTTTAGCTGAGCCGGTTGTAAGAATGACACACGGTAAATCATTTTGAGGCATGGCCTTTGTATTTTCAATTGCAGAATTATTTTTATTATGGCAAAGAAAACAGTGGTTTTAGGTGCATCTGCTAACCCTGCACGATATAGTTATTTGGCTTTAAAAAAATTAGCGGCGCATAAGCATCCTGTTATTGCAATTGGCAGGAGAGAAGGGAGGATTGACGACATTATTATTCATAACGATCACGTTGCTGAAGGCGGCGTTGATACGGTAACCTTATACCTGAATCCAAAAAACCAGGTAGAGTATTACGATTATATATTAGGCCTTCAACCGAAGCGTATCATATTTAATCCGGGTACAGAAAACGAAGAGCTAATACGCAAAGCAAAAGATAACAACATTGAACCTTTTATTGGTTGTACTTTGGTTATGTTGAGCACAGGCCAATATTGACAAGTGATGATTAAACGACGTGTAGTTTCCCCTTCTGAAATATCGTATTTGCCTACAGGTTATTTAGTAGTATCCCCAGGGGCTATTGTGATTTTACTAAAGCGTCTGAGTGGTTACACTTATTCTTTCAAAAAACTTGTTTCTGTTATTTGAATTGATATTCTTTTTTGCAAATTTGCAATAGCAGTTTACATTTTTTTATAACTGGCAGTTCGTCCCTGTCAGCGGTAAAAGTAAAATCCATCCAATGAAAATCCTTAAAAGTATCTTCTGCATACTGTTCAGTGTATGCTACTTTGCTTCATCAGCGCAAGCCCCACTAAACGATCCGGGTAATAAGCCACAACTCTTCTCCGATCTGCCGCAAAAAATGAAGGTTAAAGTATCTGACCTTGCTTCTTTGTTAGAATTGCCTGTAGGTACTTCTGTACACACTTTGCTTGCGCCTGGTTTTAATTTCCATGGCACCGTTGTTTCTACCTCGCCGGCGACAGATGCAACTTTGAAAAGTGTTGTCATAAAATCAACCAACCGCAAAGGCGCCACATTCATTTTTACAAAGACCATTAAAGCTGATGGAACTGTTGCTTTTTTAGGAAGGATCATCAGCCTGAAAAATGGCGATGCTTTTGAAATTGTAAAAGAGAATGATCAATATATTTTAGAAAAGAAAAACCTGGCTGAACTTGTAACAGAGTAAAGCCTGACATTCCTGTCATCCAATCCAATCCTAATCAGAACAAGCAATGAAAAATCTTTACCAACTTTTAATTTTATTACTGCTTGGTGCATTTTTTAAGTCGTCTGCCCAGGTACCTCTTTATGAAAGTTATCCTTCTGCCAAAGCCACTATTTTTTTAGATTTTGACGGTCAGTATGTAACAGGCACAGGTTGGAACGCAAGCGGCCCGCTTACGCTTGCACCTGCTAATTTGAAAACCGCACAAATAACAGAGATATTCAATCGCGTAGCCGAAGATTACCGCCCTTTTAATATTAACATTACCACCGATTCAACAAAATATTGGACGGCCCCTGCTAATCAACGAATACGCATTATTCTGACAACCACCTCTGATTGGTATGGTAACGCTGGGGGTGTATCTTTTATGGGCGCATTTACCTGGGGCGATAATACTCCTTCATTTGTGTTTACTGCATTATTAAAATATGATGCAAAAAATATTGCAGAAGCCGCCTCACACGAGGCAGGTCACACACTTGGTTTAAGACATCAGTCATCATACGATAATAATTGCACAAAAACAGCTGAGTATAACGCCGGCATTGGAAGCGGCGAAATCAGCTGGGCGCCTATTATGGGTGTGGGTTACTATAAAAATCTAACTACCTGGCATAATGGTCCCAATCCGTACGGTTGCACAAACGATCAGGACGACCTTGGTATTATTACCAGTACAACTAACGGCTTTGGCTATCGTACCGTAGCTAAAACGGCCACCAGCTTTTCATCGGCTACCAACATTCCAATTACTAACAACCAATTGCAGGCTAATGGTGTTATAGTAACCAGCGCCGACAATAATTATTATAAGATAACGCTTCCTACCGATGCGCCGGTAAAAATCAATGTTAGTCCGTACAGTGTTGCACCTGGCGATAATGGCTCTAACCTTGATGCACAGGTTAAATTGTATAACTCTAAGCAGAAGTTGATCAGGACATACAATCCACCCGAAAAGTTAAGCGCTACTATTGATACTACACTTGCGGCAGGTAACTATTACCTGGTAGTAAACGGTGCCAGCAATGCTTATGCAAGTTCTTATGCCAGCCTTGGCGCCTATTCTATACAAGGAACTACAGGCTCTTTAGTGATACTGCCAGTACACAAGTTAGAATTGAAAGGCAATATAGCCGACGGTAAACATAAGCTTGATTGGATTGTAGAAGCGGATGAATCTGTGATACAACAAACACTTGAAATTTCTAAAAACGGTAGAGATTTTCAACCGGTGGCGCTGCCTAATGGTGATGTTAGAACGTATAGTTACATACCTGCTGCCGGAGCCTCATTATATTATCGTTTGAATGTTGTATTGGACAATGAAAGACAATATTATTCAAATGTTATTTCCTTACCTGCTACAACACAGGCCAGGCCTTCGTTGTCAGGAAATGTCGTTAGAAGCTCAATGGTTGTTAACAGCGCAGCTCTTTTTGATTATCACATAACCGATTACAGCGGAAGAATAATTACAAAAGGAAAGCTCACGCAAGGATATAATACTATCGCTACTTCCGGCTTAATGAACGGCATGTATTTAATTTATTTCAGCAATGAGACAGGCCAGTTTACAGAGAAATTCATGAAACAATAACGCATACCATAATCCGTGCCCTTGGTAACTCAGAGGTTTTTCCGTAACTTGGAAAAACCTCTTTTATATGAAATGGAGAAAATTCAATGGAGAAACCATTAATCTACCTATTTACAACGCTGTAGAAAATGTTATTAAAAGGGAAACTGCAGCAGGTCATCGCTTAAAAGTTTGCATTGGAACCGACTCTCAGGTAAAAGGACAGGAAACAGAATTTGCTACTGTAATTGTTTTTTTGCGGGAAGGTCACGGAGGCTTCATGTTTATCCATAACGATAAAACCCGCCAGCAATTTTCTATAAAAGAAAGAATGCTGGTAGAAGTTGCCAGGAGTATAGAGATTGCATACGAACTATGCAATCTTTTTACTTTATATGAAGTGGATATGGAAGTGCACGCCGATATTAATACCAACCCGCATTTCAAAAGCAACGACGCTTTAAAAGAAGCAATGGGTTATATTTTAGGAATGGGTTTCGCCTTTAAAGCCAAGCCGGAAGCCTTTGCCAGCAGCAGTTGCGCCAACAAGATTGTGAACTGAGAAATGAATAATCTGTATTGGAGTAATTGCAATGAGAAGGCTTTTTCGCACAGCACAAAATCATTACCGATCAGACATCAATGATTAATTGCGTGTGGATCTTAAAGCCAAAGGCTTTTTTTCGAATTCTGTAGAAGCAAAACCCTTTTCTTTTGGGGAAGTTGTAAATGATTCTGTTCCTTTCATGTAGAGGCGGTCAAGCTTTTTGGTGTCTCTTTCTGCAAATGAAAAAACAATCAAAACCAAAACAAATAATACAACAACAATATTCCTTTCTATAATTGCTTTATTCATACCTCGTAATAACGTTTGCAATATAAGCTATAAAAATTACACTTTATTTTTATGTGCTTCAAACGAAGCATTCCAGTCGCTTATAAATTTTAAAATTTGCTTCGATCCGGTTTTTTTTACCGCAGAAGTTACAAAATACGTTGGCGCTTCTTCCCAGGTTTTTAGCATCTCTTTCAAAAAGTCGTTCACGTTATTAGCTGTTTCTCGTTGAGTGCTTTTATCTGATTTAGTAAAAACCAGCGCAAAAGGTATTTGCCATTCGCCCAACTGGTTTATAAACTCCAGGTCAATTTTTTGAGGCTGCAGGCGGCTGTCAATAAGTACAAAAAGGCTGACAAGGTTTTCTCTTTTCTGAATATAGCCTTCTATCATTTTTTGCCAGCTAGTGCGTTGTTTAATAGATCGCCTGGCATAGCCATAGCCGGGCAAATCCACAAGATACCATTCCTTTTTATCGGCTGCGGCAATTAAAAAATGATTGATCATTTGTGTTTTTCCGGGTGAGGACGAAACTTTGGCCAGGTCTTTTTTATTGCTAAGCATATTAATAAGAGAAGACTTGCCAACATTACTTCGTCCAATAAATGCGTATTCAGGTTTATCTGGTTTAGGGCACTTATCTACCGAAGGGCTGCTGATGAGGTATTCAGCTTTTGTAATTTCCATTTTGCAAAGAAAAGGAATGTGTAGTAGTGAATGGCCAACCGTGAATACAATGAAAACTGATTAATTCATTAAAAAGCACAACTTGTGAGCTCCTGAACTAAATCTGTGAACTCTTTCACACACTGGCATACAACAAAAAAATTGCAGGCCTTTTGTGTAGCTGTGGCATGGCAGTTTTCCATTCTTGTGCAGTTTTTGTTTGAACAGACTCGGTTTTTGCTGTAAGATCAACAGCCACACAGATCTGTGTTTGTGGATGGCAGGTCTTGGTCAGCGTTTCTAATAATTGGTTATTCCGATAAGGTGTTTCAATGAAAATTTGTGTGCAGGATTTTTGTTTTGATTCTGTTTCCAAAAATTTAATAGTTTTTACTCTTTGTGCTGCATCAATAGGCAAGTAGCCGGCAAATTGGAACTGTTGTCCGTTCATGCCGCTGGCCATCAAAGCCAGTAAAATAGAATTGGGGCCCACTAATGGTTTTACAACTGCATGCATTTGCTGTGCGATGTAAACCAACTGTTGCCCCGGATCTGCTACACCGGGACAGCCGGCTTCACTAATAATGCCTATTGTTTTTCCTTCTTTTATTTTCTGTTTGAATGAGGAAGCAACTGCATCGGTTACTTCTTTCATGTTATGCCATTCGTAATCGTCTATTACCATTTCTTTCCAAAGCAGCTTTAAGTAACGCCTGGCAGTGCGTTCATTCTCCACAAAAAAAACCGGGCATTCTTTTATAGCCTCTAAAATATAAGGTGGCAGGCAGGCCGTTTCGCCTTCGGCCAACACTGTAGGAATGAGATAGACTGTTGCAGGCATTACTGATTTTTTATTCGGTGCAAACTTAGGGTAGCAGCTACTACAGCGTAGGCCGGCGCCAATACCCAGCCAATGAAAATAACGCCATGCATAAGGTAAAATATCAGTCCATTACCAATGGCCAAACCTTTGTGCCGCCCTATAAAATCAATGCTTGAAGATGATGACATTTTGTTGCGTTCGCAGCTATAATCCATCATAGAAAAACCATAATAATAACACTCAACAAATAAAGCGACCAACGGTGTGATCCATCCGGCCAACGGCACCAAAGAGAGGAAAATAAGTGACACAGCGTATAGTGTTTGCCACACTGAGTTCCGCAAAGCCAGTTTTGTACCTCGTAAAGCATCTTTTAAGAGCTGTGAAAAACTGAAGGGGAAATCTCTTCCTTCAATAATGCTTGATGTTTTTTCGCTTAAATAGGCAAAAACCGGCGAACCAATGATCAGAAACAAATATTTAAAAAGAGAAAAATAAAAGAACACTAATATCAACCGCAACATCAATCCCGCCATGACAAACAAAAAGCTTAACAATGCACTGCGTTGTTGCTGCAGCCATCCTTCCAGGCCAATTTTTTTACTAAGCCATGTAACTGCACTATCCGATGAGTTCCAGAAAAAATACATGCCAGCCAAAAACAAAATGGTATAAATAATGCCTGGTATAATGATCCATTTCCACAGCTTGTGCTTGCGTATAAAATTGTGCGCATCAAAATAAGACTGGATGGCTATGACAATTTCTTTTAGCAAATTGTAGATTTGAATGGTAAATATATTGGATTTCATTCACCCTAAAACTATAGTAATATACATGCAGAGACTTCCGCTTTCATTTTACTTGCGCAAGGACGTTGTAAAAATTTCAAAAGAATTGTTAGGAAAAGTTTTAGTTACTAATTGGAACAATGAATATACATCGGGGCGCATAGTAGAAACAGAAGCTTACGAAGGGGAGAAAGACAAAGCCTCTCATGCGTTCAGAGGTAAAACACCGCGTACCGAAGTGATGTTCGGCGAAGGTGGTAAAGCTTATGTGTATTTATGCTACGGCATTCATCAAATGTTCAACATCGTTACAAATGTTGCAGGCACGCCACATGCTATTTTGATAAGAGCTGTTGAACCGATAAAAGGTATCGATATTATGCTGGACAGGACCGGCAAAAAAAAGCCGGACCATACATTGACAAGAGGGCCTGGAAATGTTGGTAAGGCATTTGGGTTCCATACTTCACAATGCGGTATTTCATTAGTTAGCGATGAATTGTTTATAGCTGATGACGGTTTTAAAGTATCAAAGTCTATGCTTGTTAGCGCTCCACGTATTGGGGTAGATTATGCAGGCGAACATGCCGAATGGCACTACCGTTTTTTTATCAAAGGCAATGCTTATGTAAGCGGAAAGGTGAAATAGTTTTTGTAACCAGCTTTTGTAATTCTATTTGACTTTTGTTGCGTCGCACTCTTGTACTGCAACAATTTTATTGGACAGGGAACTTCGGGCCATGAACTTTAAAACTTAAAACAGCAAAGCGCTATTGGTCTCGTAGCTCATAGCTTGTTCAATAGCATTTCCGAACGTATAAGAGTGCGACGCAACAGGCGATGAAAGTAGTATTGCAGCTTAGCACATAAAATTATTTAGCAGAGAACAAAGAAGAATGTGCTATTAAATAATTGTGTTAATACGCGGTCTTTAAAATTTAGGACAATTCAACTTCTTCACATTAGGATCGCTGTGCTTCTTAATATAGATCAAAGAAATTTCGGCACCACCACGAAGATTAGAGGCAGGTTTTAAACTTGAAATATTAACATCGTACGTAGCGCCTAACTGAAATTCACCAAACTCGAGCCCAACATAAGGAATAACGGCATCGCCAAAACGAAACCAGCTACCTAAATATAAATTGGTCGGATTGCCAACATCCTGTGTAACATTTATGGCGTATGCGCCGCCAATAACTGTGTTAGTAGCATTGGCCTGCCTGCTATGATTGGCACTGAAGTGAAAAGCATTAAACTCGCCTATAGGAACCATGCCGCCTGCCTGCAAGGTAAGTCTTGGCTCCAACAAATAATTTCCTTCCTTAAATGTTTCCTTTGGCCGGTTAACATGATACATGGAGGCACCGAAGTAGAAATTATTAGTCCCGTCTGATGTGCCATTGTACAATAAACCCATGTTCATATCAAAATAAGAAAGCTTAATTTGATTGGAACTGA
>JBQCJM010000017.1:0-8312 GCA_051952715.1 Flavisolibacter sp. | reverse complement strand
GTAGCGGTCGATGGCGTAGGAGCTGTTGTGCTTGGCGTTCCTCCACTTGCCACAGTATACCAATTAAGTGAATTGCCAGGAGTAAAACTTGCAACTAAAGGAGCGGACTTAGCTCCCTGACAATAGTTTACAGGGCTTGTCACAGTAGGTATAGAAGGTTTTGGATTTACAGTGATAGTAAATGTTTGGATGGAAGTACAACCATTTGCTGTAGCTTTTACTGTTATAGTGGCTACCAAGGGTGATGTGGAAGTATTCTTTACAGTAAATGCAGCTATGTTTCCTGTGCCTGAAGCCGTAGGAAGTCCAATATTTGTATTATTTGTGCTCCATGTGATTACAGCACCTTGAGTGGTCGATGTAAAATTAAACGGCCCTGCAGTTTCATTAGCGCAATACACTTTATTTGAGGGAATGGATAAATCTGGCAAAGGTGAAATGATAAAGTTCTGGTTTGCTGTAGTTATACCGCATTCATTTGAAACAGCAACACTTACTCCATTTGATCCTGTATTATTATAAATAACGCTTCCAGGTAAGGAACTTGAGGAAGAAGATGGTGATCCTCCTGTGAATGTCCATAAATAGGTCAACGCGTTAGTTCCACAATTATTTATAGTTGCAGATGGTGTCAATGTGACAGGACCACATGAATTAGCTATTGATATTATTGAAACACGAGGAGGACCTTTTATTATGACATCTTTACTAAACGTTGAAGATCCGCATGCATTGGTAACTGTAAGCTTAATAGTATAGGTGCCAGGCTTGGAAAAGTTAAATGATGGATTTATGGAAGAAGCTGTAGTTCCATTGGAGAAGCTAAAGCCAGATGAATTGCCACAATTAGTTGCGCTGTAGGTAATGGTCCATTGATAAGTTGCATCCGTACAATTAGAAAGTGTATTAGAGATATTGGTCGCGTCTACTTGTAAAGGAGCACAGCCTGTTACTGAACTTAAGTTAAAGGATGAAACTGGAGGTGAAACAATACATATTGTTTTGATAGCGGTGTCTTTTCCACATGATCCTTCGGCAATCAATGTAACCGTGTAAGTTCCGGCTTTAGTATAACTATGCGTTGGCGATTCATCAGTAGAAGTGTTCTGGCTTGATGATGGATCACCAAAATCCCAGGTATAATTAGTATTTCTGTTACAGTTTCCTTGATTATACGCTTCTATTGAAGTATTTGCAAAAAGTATTGAAGTTGATGTACAGCCACTTGCTGGAGCCGTAAATGAAACCTCTGGCTTTTGGAAGATCTTAATGTTATTGACTGTAGCAGTGGTGGAATCGCAACCATTCTTAGCGGTGACTTTTACTGTGAATTGGTTACTGTTGCCACTTTGAGTACATGACGTTGAAGAGAATAAATGGAATATGGAGTCCACGGTAACAGGCGTAGTCCAAGTAACTTCGGGAGTTCCATCACCAAAATTCCAAACATAGATTGTACCCGGCGAGTTGAGTTCATATTGAGAAAGCTTAAACCAAAAGCCACTTGGAGCACATCCTGTTGTACTTCCTGGTGCGGATATTCCCACAGCAGGATTTGACTGATTTACTACGACGTATGTTTTGCTATTAGAGCACCCATTTGACGAGACTCCGGTTACTACGAGATTAAAAGTTCCTAGTTGGTTGTATATATGGGTTAAAGGAAAACTTGCATTTGTCAAGCCATTTTGGATAGTTCCATCTCCCCAATTAACATAATATGAATTAATACATGCCGAACTTGGAGATGCATTGTCAATACTTACGGTAAAGCTGGGATTTGATATAGAGGGAGAATTGCTGCAATTGCTAAAAGGGGAGAAGGTGTTCTTTACATCCTTTACCTGTACATCTGGTAATTGTTTTACTGTCACAGTTTTGGTAACAGCGTTCGAACAACTATTTGCGTCGGTTACGGTTAATGTAACATCAAAATCGGCAGTTGAGCAACCTAAAGAACTAAAGGAATGTGAGGGATTTTGATTTGTTGAAGTACTTCCATCTCCAAATTTCCAACTATAGGTAAACGGAGCCTTTCCTCCGGAAACAGTTGAAGTAAATTGTATTGATGTTCCAGCGCAAGTAGTATTATTATTAAAACTAAAAATAGGGTTTGGTCTTGGGTTGACAATAATTACTGTAGGCCCAACAGTATCTGTTGTATTACTGGTGTTGATAATGGCACGATAGCTACCGGGTGTAGCAGCAGTATAGGTTGATGCTGTTTCGTTTGCTATGGGTGTCCAGGTGGTTCCTCCATCCGTAGAAGAAAACCATTTATAGGTAGAACCTCCTGATGCTCCGGTTACTTTAAGTACTTGAGATGCCCCTTGGCAAAGATTAATGGTGCCAGTTGGCTGTAATGTTTGGCTTTGGGCAAATACGGAAATAAAAATGCAAAGCAAGAGAGAAAGAAACTTCCCCATATCGGCAGTTAGATAGTTTGGTAAAGGCCGACAATATAATAATAATTATGATGATTTATTTATTGGCGACTCCATAATACACTGCTACTATAATAATTATTAGTGTAAGTATTGAGAATGGAATTGGTATGAACTATTTTAAAAGTGCAATCCGACACTCTTCCCAACTAACAAAAGACAACCAACTATGGTTGTCTTTTGTTATTCAGCATCAGATCAATTTAAAGACGTCTTATACTTCATTCTGCTCTCTCCAGTTCAATGGTACTATGCTGAATATTGTGGTGCAATAATTCATGCTTTATGTTTTGAACAATTTGCAGTTTCTCTTCAAAACTTAAAGTGTCATTTAATGCCACATGAGCAGTTAGTGCATTTTCGGTAGTGCTTAGGGGCCATACATGCACATGCGCTACTTTTTTAACCTGGCTTATAGTTAGAATAACATTTTTAATTTCTTCCAAATCAATACTGGCTGGAACAGCATCTATACTCATTTTAAAGCTATCTCTTAATAAGCTCCATGTACTTATTAAAATTACGATCATGATCAGCAGTCCTATGGCTGGATCGAGCCAATACCAGTTTGTGTAACTTATTATAATACCTGCAACAACGACGCCTACAGACACAAGTGCATCGGCTAAAAGGTGCAGATAAGCACTTTTTACATTCAGGTCTTTTTCTTTGTGTCGATAGAACAAAAAAGCTGAAAGACTATTTATAATGATTCCTAATCCTGCAATCCAGGCAATGGCAAATCCCTGCACTTTTTCAGGTTTGGATAATCTTGTAACAGACTCGTAGCCCAGCATGCCAATGGCAATTAACAGAACAACTGCATTGATAAGCGCTGCAAGGACTGTTGTCTTCTTAAATCCATAAGTGTACCTGGAGCTTGATTTTTTCCTGGCCATCCAGAATGCAATTAACGATAGAACCAGGCTTGCGACATCGCTGGCGTTATGACCTGCATCTGTAAGCAAAGCCATTGAATCGTAAACAAAACCTGCAACAACCTCAACTAAAACAAACACAAGATTTAATATAATTCCTGCAACAAAAGCCTTGTTGTTCCCTTTTTCAAAATCAATACTATGCAAATGGTGATCGTGTTGATGGTCATGTGCCATAACAGAAATTTTTGAGAAAGGTTTGCGAATCCTGATTTACACAAGTGCTTTTTCTACCGGTTCGCACTTCGCTATTTGTAATTTATTTTCTTTCTTTCTTTTAAATTGCTCATACATAAGCAATGAAAGCAATGCAGATGCCATGCCCACAATTATTCCTGCAAAAACGTCGGTAACAAAATGCTGTGCCAGGTAAACTCTTGAGTAACCTACAAAGAATGCAATCAAGGGAAAGAAAAAGGTCCAAAAATTTTTCTTTAATACAAAAGCCATTAATAGTGCGTAAGTAAAAGCTATGCTGGTATGGCCCGAAGGAAAACTGCTGGTGCGGTGTACCTCTACTCCAGGTATAGTTCTAATCTGATCTTTTAATATTCCTAACGGCCTTAGCGCATTGGGAAAAATGACCCATTTTGAAAATTGCGTAAGTAATGTACAGATGAGAAAAGCTAAAATTATTGCTAACAAAAATTCTTTCTTGTAAAGAAATGTATAGATTAACAGCGGCAATGCAACCACACCATCACCCAAATAAGTAAAATAAGTAAAAAAATAATCAAAAACAGGATTGTTGAATTTGTTGATGATAAGGAAGGAATTGTTCTTACCATATGCGGTGAGGAAAATTGCTATAATAACGGCCATCAACAGGCTAAATGCAGCCGCTACTCTAAAATGCCAATAAGCTTTTGTTGTAAGCAAAATGATAATAAGCTTTAGATTAACAAAGGCTAAATATAGCGTCAAAAAATTAAACCGCTTCTTACAAAGCGGTTTAATGAATATAGAATGGTATGATTGTCAAAAACGATAACCTAAAGACAAGCCAAAGCCTGTATTTCTATAACGGCTTTTGTCATTAGTAACTCCCTGGCTTTTCTTGTTGATGTTTGCAAGTCCCAATTGTGCATTTAACTGAAATGAAACCTTATTCGCAAATTCATAGCCCGCTAATAAATTGCCGCCTGCGTCAAAGCTTTTAAAATAAGTGGCTGGATTGGATGCATTATAATCACTGCCAAAATCAATATCTGTTTCAGCGCCATTGGCAGCTTTTAATTTTCCATTGATGCCAAAAGCAACATACGGCCCGAAACCCAGAAGCATGCTGCCACTGCCCAAAACAGGTTTGTAGACAAAATTCACGGGTACTTCAATATACGAGAGTTTAATTTTATTATCACTTGCATCTTTAGCACCTTTTGTGCTATAGAGAACACCAGGTTGCACATAAAATCCATCACCTATTGGAACTTCAGCATTTACACCTGCATTGAACCCTGTTAATAAATCATTCTTCAAATCGTCGCCGGCTGCATCTTTTCCGTTTATATTTTGAAAGTTAACACCGGCCCTTATTCCAAAGCTTGCCCTGTCTGTTGTTCGTACCATGCTTTGTGCAAAAATGGATGTTGTAAAAAAGGCTGCAAGTGCTGCACATACAATTTTCTTTTTCATTATTTCTATAGTTTAGGATTGCGTTAATTATTGGTTGTTAGCTTCTGTTTTAGCATCGGCTTTCATCTTGTCATTGGCTGTAATTACAAACTCTACACGACGGTTTAATGAACGCCCTTCTTCTGTATCGTTCGTTGCCACCGGATCGCTTTCACCCATGCCTTTTGTGGTTACACGTGAGCTGCTCACACCTTGTCCTTTTAAGAAGTTAGAAACAGAAACCGCACGGCGTTCAGAAAGCGCCTGGTTGTAGGCATCACTGCCTTTATCATCGGTGTGTCCAATGATTTCAATATTGGTATCAGGATATTTTTGTAAAACATTTACCAGTTTATTCAAGCTGCTTTCTGCACTGGTATTAATATCTGAACGGTCAAATCCAAACAAGACTTTTTCTTTAAAAAGAATGACAATACCTTCCCCTTCACGCCTTACTTCTGCATCGCCTAACACTTGTTTCATTTCTTCGGCCTGCTTATCCATTTTATGGCCAATGACGGCGCCGGCAGCACCGCCAACAGCAGCCCCAATAATAGCTCCCATGGCTGTATTACCCGCAGCCTTGCCAATAACAGCGCCAACAGCACCACCGCCTGCAGCGCCAATGACAGCGCCTTTCTGTGTACGATTCATTGTTTTACATCCCGATCCCATAATAGCGAACAATGCCATAGCTACTGTAATGTGTCTAACTTTCTTCATGATTCATTATTTAACAGGCTATTTTCAAACACCATACCTATAATTAACAAAACGACTTTTTTCAGAGCGTTTTTACGTTTTCTTAAGAACTACAAACTCAATTTGTATTTAAAGCTTGAAAATATAAGGACATAATAAAGCAATGTCAGCAATAAAAAAAGGCTGCACGTAATGCAGCCTTTTTTATTGTCGGGACTATTCAGAATGATTACTATTGTTGTTCTTGCTGAACAGCTCCTGTTAATGAAGTGTTTTGAACAGCTTTAACAGCTGAATAAAATACAATCTTGTTTTTAACTTTAGAATTTTTCGTTTTTGTTTTCACTTTTACTTCAGTGCCTGCATCAGTTACATCAGTGCTTTCAGTAGTGCCTGTATTCATAGCAAAAACCTCGGACGGATTTGCATCATCGTATGCTTTTCCTAATTCAACATTTAGTGTGTTTGTCGAAGGATCAAAGATCAAAGTACCTTCAGGAACCTGTGTGCCGCTTTCAGTTTTTTGCGCCAGTATTCTATAGCTCGCAGGAGATTGCTTTAAGTAAGCTTTGAATTTACCTTGTGGCAAACCTTCTACCCAAACAATTCCTTTATTGGAAGAATCAAGGCTAACTGTTATTACACTGGTAGTATCAGTAGTGTTGCTTAAATGATAAGTTCCAATAACTGGAAAAGCTTTTTCGAGGGTCAGTGCTTCGGGCATAGGCTGCAGCTTATATTTAGCTGCAATAGAATCAGCGGTTGATTGTGCATTGACAGACGCCGTTACTAAGAAGGCTGCCAAAAAAAGAAAAATGGTGTTTTTCATACGTGAGTTATTTTAAATTGGGAAAGGTTTTAGCCCCTATTACGTAATACTGTGCCAAATTTTAATTTTCATGAAAATCCCATGTTGTTAAAGCTTGATTGTTAAATTTTTTAGCAAAGCCAAAGCGGTACGTATCTTCGCTTGCCAGCGATTGGAGCATAATTTATGAAAAAACAGACGTTGCCTACGAACGGCCATACTCAGGAAGAATTTATAGAAGTTTTCGGAGCCAAAGAACATAACCTCAAGAATGTTGACATCTCCATTCCTAAAAATAAACTGGTTGTCATTACAGGTATCAGCGGTAGCGGAAAATCTTCATTGGCTTTTGATACTATTTACGCAGAAGGCCAGCGCCGCTACATGGAAACCTTCGGTGCTTATGCACGACAGTTTATTGGTGAAATGGAACGCCCTGATGTGGACAAGATAACCGGTCTTTCTCCCGTAATTTCAATTGAACAGAAAACCACAAATAAAAACCCGCGGTCAACAGTGGGTACCGTTACAGAGGTATATGATTTTTTGCGGTTACTTTTTGCAAGAGCCAGCGAAGCCTACTCATATAACACAGGTAAAAAAATGGTGCGTTGGAGTGAAGATGAAATTGTAAACAATATTTACAAACGCTTTGATGGATATAAAATCACTTTGCTATCACCGTTAGTAAGAGGAAGAAAGGGCCATTACCGTGAGTTGTTTGAAGAAGTAAGGAAAAAAGGTTTTTTAAAAGTTCGTGTTGATGGAGAAGTAAAAGACCTTACACCAAAGATGCAGGTGGATCGCTATAAAATTCATGACATTGAATTAGTGGTTGACCGTATGAAGGTGACGAAAGGCATGCGTACACGCATCAGTCAAAGTGTACAACAATCTTTAAAGTTGGGTAAGGATTTAATGTTTGTGATGTACGAAGCCGATGGCCAAAAATCTTCTCTTACAAAGTTTGGCGAAGCAGCATATAGCCGTCAATTGATGTGCGAAGACACTGGTATTAGTTACGAAGAGCCTTCGCCCAATTCATTTTCATTCAACTCGCCTTATGGCGCCTGCCCTACATGCAAAGGTTTAGGACAGGTTTACACAGTTGACATGAATGCCATTATTCCAGACAAAGATTTAAGTATCAATGAAGGTGGTATTGCGCCATTGGGCGGCGAAAGAGAGGCTTATACTTTTCGGCAGGTGCAAACGCTGGCAAGAAAAAATAAATTCAGTCTTGATAAGCCCATAAAAGATTTGCCTGAAAAAGCGTTGAACCTTGTTTTGTATGGCAAGGAAAGTGGCGTAACAGGAGAGGAACTGCAATTTGACGACGAGCAAATCGATAACAATATTTACGATGGTGAGTTTGAAGGTGTGGTAAACCAGATAAAACGTTGGTTTGCTACCAGCACCAGCGAAGCTATACAGCGCTGGGCTGAAGGCTTTATGGAATTAACAACCTGCAAAACCTGCGGCGGTACCAGATTAAAAAAAGAAAGTCTTTGGTTTAAGGTAGATGAAAAAAATATTGCCGAATTAAGCAACAAAGACTTAGTGCAACTTATAGAATGGTTTGATGGTATAGAAAAAAGATTAAGTGACAGGCAGAACGTTATTGGCAAAGAAATCATCAAAGAAATTAGGGAGCGTTTACAGTTTTTGCTTGATGTGGGTTTAACCTATCTCACACTTAACAGGCCAACAAGAACACTCAGCGGCGGCGAATCGCAACGCATTCGGCTGGCTACACAAATAGGTTCGCAATTGCAAGGCATTACTTATGTATTGGATGAGCCATCT
>JBQCJM010000016.1:0-2274 GCA_051952715.1 Flavisolibacter sp. | reverse complement strand
ATGTACTTAGCTGTACTGCTACTATGAGGCTTTACTTGTGTCACTCACTTGTACACCTTGTTCGCTGTTGAGCATTTATCTCACCCGATGGCGCAACGATATAAAGGAACTATTCCATAATTATAAATTTACACTCTGCGAAAGATTATGCTGAATAGAATTACAGAAAGTAAAAGAGTGCGACGCAACGTAAGTTAAATAGACATTAATAGCTGGTAACAAAAAATAAAAAACTTATTCTGTCTGTTACACCTTATCAAAGCTCACACACTCTTTTAGTTCTTTATCGGTGTAGGATAATCCGTATTGTTTCAGCACATCATCAGGCACACCGTTCCATTGATTGGGTTTATTACCAACATAGCCCATGTCTTTAATGCCAATTTCTGAAGTATAAAAACCCGATGCCGTAAGGTTGCGCATTAAATTAAAAAAGCTGACGCCCTGCTTCATCTCTGGCTTTGCTTTTTGGGGATATGCAATTTGATCTACCATAGCAATCTGCTGTTGTGCCGTCGCCTCTTTAAATGGCTTATTGTATTGCTTCACCATTTGCAGGTCGAGCCAGCGCAAGCCGCCACGCATGGGTGTTTGCAGTTCGGGTTTATCTTTTACCATGAACTCAATAAAGTCAGGAACTTTGGCATCAGTAGCACTGCCCGAAACTTCGTCACGGGGAATAATGATATCAGCTAAAACGCCCATAGTAGCCATTTCATGATCATTAAAAAACTTTTCTGCCATGAGCTTTTCATATACCGCTTTTTCTTCGTCCATTCTGTCAATGGTAGTCGCTGAAGCATCTTTCGCCGCGGTTTTTTCATCGGGCTTGTCTTTTGTTTTGCAAGCATCTACTATTAAGCTGGTGGAAATAGTGCTCCACGCAATAAGTTTGAGAGATTCTCTTCTGTCCATTGTATAAGTTTATGTTGTCACAAGTTTACAGGTCGATAGTTATTTAGTTGCACTTTAAATATTTCCCTTTTTCATTTCATTCACTAAATTTTCAGAAGCTCTCATAGAAAGTGCCAAAATTGTCCAGGTGATGTTTTTATCGGCCTGGGAAACAAAGGCGCCACCATCCATTACAAACAAATTTTTACAATCGTGCGCCTGGTTGTATTTGTTTAATGCCGAACGTTTAGGATCGTTGCCCATGCGAACAGTTCCACCTTCGTGAATGATTTTCCCCGGCACTTCCAAACCATAATTATTTTTTTCGTCGTCATCACCACCCCATGTAACAACGGCGCCCATATTGTGCATGATTTCTTTAAAAGTTTCTTTCATGTGCTTGGCCTGCTTGATCTCGTAGTCGCTCCATTTTACATTGAAGCGCAACACAGGAATACCGTATTTATCCACCACGTTCGGATCAATTTCGCAATAATTGTCTTCTCTTGGAATAGCTTCTCCCCTGCCCGCCATGCCTACGCCGGCACCATAAAAAAAGCGGTAATCTTCTTTCAGCGATTTGCCATAACCGCCAGCTTCTTTTTGTTTTCCCTTCACCAAATATTTTCCATTCAAATTTTCCATACCCCAGCTAAATCCGTAAGAAGGCATGCCCATGCCACCCCAATATTCAATATGATAGCCACGTGGAAAATCCAGCTTTTTATTATCAAGCCACCAGGGCGAATAAATGTGCATGCCGCCTACACCATCTTCATTGTAACGCTTTCTGTCAAATAACTGAGGTAATACACCACCTACTGCGGCACCGGTAGAATCGTGCAAGTATTTTCCAACCACATCGCTTGAATTAGCCAATCCATTTGGATGCCGTGGTGATTTTGAATTCAATAATAATCTTGCCGACTCGCAGGCACTGGCCGCCAATACAACTGTTTTTCCTTTTACCTGGTATTCCTGCATATCTGTTTTATCGATGTAAGAAACGCCGGTGGCCAATCCTTCATTATTAGTAAGCACTTCACGAGCCATAGCATTATCATACAGATCAACTTTACCCGTAGCAATCGCTGGTTTTACCAAAACCGATGAAGCAGAAAAATCTGCATATACCTGGCAACCACGATTACACTGCCCGCAAAAAAAGCACGAGCCTCTTTGGTCGTTTATTTTTTTAGTGAGCATGGAAAGACGACCCGGAATTACTTTTACACCTGCTTGTGTGGCAGCATTTTTTATAAACAGTTCGTGAAGACGCGGCTTGGGCGGCGGCAAAAAATATCCATCCGGATCGTTCTCTAATCCTTCGTTGGTGCCAAACACGCCAATCAATTTGTCTACACGGTCGTAATAAGGTTT
>JBQCJM010000015.1:0-22973 GCA_051952715.1 Flavisolibacter sp. | reverse complement strand
ATTAACGAAGAACGTAAGGGTCACAGCATCATCATTACTATAAAAGATAATGGCGAAGGCATTCCTGAGGACATGCGTTCTAAAATTTTTACACCCAATTTTACTACCAAAACTTCAGGTACAGGTTTAGGACTTGCTATGTGCAAAAGCATAGTAGAGCAGGCTAAAGGTCATGTTTGGTTTGAAACCGAAGAAGGAAAAGGCACAACTTTTTTTGTGCAGTTGCCCATCATTAGTTGATTGGCTCGGTTGTAATCCCCTTAGCCAATACCTTTTAATTTTTTTGTTTTCTCCAGATAGGCTTCAAATTCTTTTAAAGAAAAACTACTTAAGTTTTTTTGTACAGGCAATGCACCTTTTTGTGCTACCAGTACACCATACTTTATGTTGTGAAATTCTTCAATAGTATGCGCATCAGGATTAATTGACAGCGTTAAGCCTTTTTCCATGGCATAGTCAATCCATCTCCAGTCTATATCCAGCCGGCTGGGGCTTGCATTAACTTCAATTACCACATTATGTTCTGCGCAGGCATCAATAATGGTTTTATGATCAACAGGATAACCTTTTCTTTTGGTAAGCAGGCGGCCCGTCATGTGTCCGAGTATAGTGGTGTAAGGATTGGTGATAGCACCAAGCAATCTTTTCATGGCCTTATCTTCATCCATATCTAAATTGCTATGTACCGAAGTAATCACCAAATCGAAAGAAGAGAGAATTTTATTTTCATAATCTAAAGCGCCGTCATTCAAAATATCGCATTCAATACTTTTAAAAATTTTAAATGGCGCCAGTTTTTTATTGAGTTCATCAACATAACGATGCTGCTCTTTAATTCTTTGTTCGGTTAAGCCATTGGCATAATAGGCAGCTTTGGAGTGATCAGAGATAACTAAGTATTCGAAGCCAAGATTGATCAACTCAGTTGCCATTTGCTCAATGGTATAAGCGCCATCGCTCCAGTTACTGTGTGAATGGATCAATCCTTTGATGCTGTTGGTTTGCACCAGATCATCAAATGCATCTTGTTTTGCCTTTTCAATGATCTCTTTTCTTTCACGCAAAAAAGGAGGGATATAATGAATGCCTGCGGCTTTAAAAATCTCTTCTTCGTTTTTATAGATACCCGTGGCACCTGAATAATTTTTCCAGGCTTCTAAAAATTCAGCGCTGCTGCTGGTTTCAAATAGCCTGGAGTAAAAGGTTGCTTCTGCAGAAATAAAAAAACGCAGCAGTAAGCTGTTCTCGGCATTTAGAATGAGCATCCCATCTCTGTCTGCAACTAACTCAACATGTTCGTTCAGCAAATATTTTTTCAGCTCTTCGCTGTTGGCGGTTGTTACCCAATCTAAAGATTCGATCACTTCCAACTGGCGGCGAAACTCACCTGCTATCTCTATTAAATGGTTGGGAAATTTCTCTTTAAGCCTGGCTGTAAAGGCTTCTGCAAAAGCTTCCACCTTTGCATACAGGTATTTGCCTGCGTTATTTTCCTGGAACGTTATTGACTCTAAAATTTTCTGTTGGGTTTTTTCGCCAAAACCTTTTTTAGCCGCGATAATGTTTTCTTCGCAGGCAAGTTTTAGGTCTTCAATTGAGTCAATGTCTAAATCCTTCCAAATGATATTGATTTTTTTTGGACCAAGACCTTTAATGTTCATCATTTCCAATACACCTTGTGGCGTTTTGGAAATATATTCTTTCAATTGTTGCAGTTCGCCCGTTTCTAATATCTCAATGATCTTACTACCTACGCTTTCGCCAATGCCGCGGACAGAAAATATTTTTTCTTTGGGCATTGTTGCAATGGCCTGCGGCAATTTTTCCAAAGTAAAGGCTGCAGATGAATAGCTTTTTGATTTGAAGGAGTTTTCACCATGAATGTCCATTAATTTGGAGAGCAGAGAAAACTGATCGGCTATTGCATAATTATCCATGACCGCTGATTTAATGGATTAAAAAATTGGCAGGATCTAGTTGGTGCTAACCTGCTGCGCAAAGCTATGTAGTACAAGAGTGCGATGCAACAAAAGCCTAATAGTTATTCTGTTGCTGGTTCAATTCGAAAGAACAATTACAATAAAGATCTTCGATTCATCCTAATAGCGATCGAGATGATCGAAGGGTTAGGGTGAAAAAGAAAAGTCCCGATTTCTCGGGACTTACTATAACTCTAAAAGTTATTTCCTTATTTCTTCTTAGGAGCTGCTTTTTTAGCTGCTGCTTTTTTAGGAGCTGCTTTCTTTGCGGCGCCTTTTTTTGCTGTTGCCATGTTTTTGAATTTTAATGGTTAGTAATAAAAAAATAACGATAGTAAAAGTATAAAATATTTTTAACTATCAAAGTTTTTTACACACTAAAATTCATTCAAACATTATGCCGTTGCTTCAGTCGCTACAGAAACTAATGTTCTGTTTTGTCTTCCTTTACGGAATTCAACTACACCATCAGTTAATGCAAAGAGTGTGTAGTCCTTACCAACACCTACATTTTTACCGGGATGGTAAACTGTTCCGCGTTGACGTACGATGATGTTGCCGGCAATAGCAGGCTGGCCACCAAAGATTTTTACGCCCAAACGTTTGCTGTTTGAGTCACGACCATTTTTTACACTGCCTTCACCTTTTTTATGTGCCATAAAAAAAAGATTATAGTTTATAGTTTTTGTACTTGCTTAAAAAATTAAGCGATTTCGTTGATCTTGATTTTGGTGTAGTGCGTACGATGACCAAGTTTTTTGCGGAAACCTTTCCTGCGTTTTTGCTTATAAGCAATTACTTTATCACCCTTTACCTGGTCAAGAATTTCCGCCTGAATTTTAATTCCAGCGTTGCTGAATTTTAAATTGCCATTGGCATCAGCTAAAATCACGTCAGAAAATTCTACTTTATCGCCGGCTTTGCCACCAACGTTGGGCACATACAATGTTTGGTCTTTTTCAACCTTAAATTGCTTGCCAGCTATTTTAATTACTGCGAACATAACGGTTCAAAAATTAGGTGGGCAAAGGTAAGGGGAATTACCTTAAGTAAAAAGGGTAAGGCGGGAAAATTATAATGTTGACCTGATTAATTAAAAGTTTTAACGTTTAAAAGCTGTCAAATTTGGTATTTAGCGGCCACAAGCCGTGAATGGCAAACCATTCGCTTTGAGGTATCGGTCACAGACTATGGACAAATTCCAGTAGTTTCGTGCCGTTTCAGCTTGCCATGAAGATTAAATCGTTTTTAGCGAAGCCTTTTGCTTCCTATATATATAATAAGACACGTAAGGGCATGCATACGGCCCTGGCCGATCAGGATAACATCCTTAAAGAGCTCTTAAAGGTGGGTAAAACCACCGAGTTTGGAAAGGAACATCACCTTGATGCGGTGAACACCTATGAGGAGTTTAAACAAGCCATTCCAATTCGCGATTATGAAAGTTTTAAGCCCTACATCGAAAAAATAAAAGAGGGCAAGCATAATGTTTTATGGAAAGGCAAGCCTATTTATTTTGCCAAAACTTCGGGTACCACCAGCGGCGTAAAATATATTCCTATCAGTAAAGAGTCTATTCCTAATCATATAAATACAGCCAGAAATGCATTGCTGTGTTATATGGCCGAAACGGGCAATACCGGTTTTGCTGATGGAAAATTAATCTTCTTATCGGGTTCACCCGAACTGGAAAGAATAGGGGACATACCTACCGGCAGATTAAGCGGCATCGTTAATCACCATGTTCCAAAATATTTAAGAGCCAATCAACTTCCTTCTTACGAAACCAATTGCATCGATGATTGGGAAACAAAGCTGGATAAAATTGTGGAAGAAACCATTAACCAGGATATGACGTTGATCAGCGGCATTCCGCCCTGGATGCAAATGTATTTCGACAGGCTTACCGAAAGAAGTGGCAAAAAAATAAAAGAACTTTTTCCGCATTTTTCTGTGCTGGTGCACGGCGGTGTAAATTTTGAGCCCTATAAAGCCAAACTGTTTGAAAGCATTGGGCAGAGAATAGATGCAATTGAAACATTTCCTGCATCGGAGGGATTTTTTGCGTTCCAGAATTCACAAAATGAAGAAGGCCTATTGCTAAATACTGATAGCGGGATATTTTTTGAATTTGTTCCTGCTAACGAAATTTTTAATGAAAATCCTACACGGCTTTCGTTGCACGATGTAAAAGTGGGAGAAAACTACGCACTGGTCATTAACAATAATGCCGGCTTGTGGGGCTATAACATTGGTGACACTATAAAATTTATTAGCGTTGATCCCTATCGCATTGTGGTTACCGGCCGAACCAAGCATTTTATTTCTGCTTTTGGCGAACATGTAATCGGTGAAGAAGTGGAACAAAGTTTGCTAAAAGCGGCGCAGGATGAAAACATCCGCATTACAGAATTTACAGTGGCTCCCATGATTCAGCAAGGAGAAGGAAAAAGTTATCATGAATGGTTTGTAGAATTTGAAAATGAGCCACATGACATTAATGCCTTTGCAGAAAAGGTAGATAACAACCTGCGGCAGAAAAATATTTATTATGATGACCTTATTACCGGCAATATTTTGCAACCGCTAAAAATTAGGATAGTGAAGAAGAATGGTTTTATAGATTATATGAAATCAATCGGAAAATTAGGCGGACAAAACAAAGTGCCCCGCCTAAGCAACGATAGAAAAATTGCTGATGAATTAAAAAAATGGACAGGAACTATGGTGAACGGTTAGTGGCAACAACCTTTCTTGCCGGTATGCATTAAAGTGAGGATTGTAAAATAAAATGCTTCAATTCACTATTGCCGTTTACATTTCACTTTCAAATAATTAACTTGTACACTTTACATACGCTATGAATAAAACCCACCACATCAAACGCATTGCTTTATTTGGTTCTACAGGTTCTGTGGGCACACAGGCACTGCAGGTTATTGCGCAAAATCCCGATAAGTTTTCAGCCGAAGTATTAACCTGCAATGGCAATGATGACCTGTTGATTGAACAGGCGTTAAAATTTCATCCCAACATTGTGGTGGTAGGCGACGAACAAAAATATACTAAGGTAAAAGAAGCCCTGGCACAAACAGATACCAAGGTTTTTGTAGGCGAAAAAGCCTTGGAAGAAGTGGCCTCTATGGATGTTTACGATTTAATGCTCGCCGCTATTGTGGGTTATGCAGGATTGAAACCCACACTCAATGCTATCAAAGCAGGAAAGGCTGTTGCTCTGGCCAATAAGGAAACGTTAGTGGTAGCCGGCGATATTATTATGCGAACCGCAGTAGAGAACAGGGTGCCTGTTATTCCTGTGGATTCAGAACACTCGGCTATTTTTCAATGCCTGGTAGGAGAGATGCGCAATCCTATTGAAAAAGTAATTCTTACTGCATCGGGTGGGCCTTTCCTTGGTAGAAAACCAAACTACCTGGTGAATGTAAAAAGAGAACATGCCCTGCAACATCCTAACTGGAACATGGGCGCAAAGATCAGCATTGACTCTGCTACGCTGATGAACAAAGGTTTGGAAATGATAGAAGCCAAGTGGTTATTCAATTTGCAGCCCAATCAAATTGAAGTGTTGGTGCATCCGCAAAGCATTATCCATTCTATGGTGCAGTTCCAGGATGGTAGCATCAAAGCCCAACTGGGCTTGCCCGATATGAAGCTGCCTATTCAATATGCGCTTTCTTTTCCGCAACGCATTCACAACGATTTTCCCCGTGCCGATTTTCGCAAAATAAAAGAACTCACGTTTGAGGAGCCTGATTTAAAAACCTTTCGCAACCTTGTGCTGGCTATCGAAGCATTAAATAAAGGTGGTAACCTTCCTTGTGTAATGAACGCAGCCAACGAAATTGCCGTGTATGCTTTTTTACGCAACCGCATTGGTTTTTTAGACATGACGGACGTGATTGAAAGAACCATGAACAAAGTTTCGTTTATTAAAGAGCCTTCGTTGGACGATTACTTTGAAAGCGACGGAGAAGCCCGCAGTTTTGCTGCAGACATTATAAAGCTATAGCCGTTCATGCCTAAAAAGGCGTTAAAGCATCGGCACTGATGGATGAATGGCTTAGATTAATACAATTCCTATTATTATCTTGCAGCACTTTGAAAAAAGGGTTGAGATTATGTTACCAGCAGAAGAATTACTATCAGGCTTCTCTTGCGTCGCACTCTTCAACGTTTAATTCTATAATCAACAAAAAAACCATCGGCACAAACCGAAGGATCGAATTTTAAACTATGTCTTTATTAGCAATAGATTGGTCTGTTGTAGGCGTAAAAACAGCACAATTCATTTTATCATTTTCGATATTGGTTATCCTGCACGAGATGGGGCACTTTCTTCCAGCTAAATGGTTTAAGTGTCGTGTAGAAAAATTCTTTCTTTTTTTTAATCCCTGGTTTTCTTTATGGAAAAAGAAAGTCGGAGAAACCGAATATGGTTTGGGTTGGATACCACTTGGGGGCTATGTGAAAATTTCGGGCATGATTGACGAGAGCATGGATAAAGAGCAAATGAAACAGCCAGCACAACCCTGGGAGTTTAGAAGCAAGCCTGCATGGCAGCGGTTGATTATAATGTTAGGTGGCGTTACCGTAAACGTTATATTGGCATTAATCATTTTTGCCATGATCACTTGGGTTTGGGGTGATGAATATTTACCACCGAAAAATGTCAAATATGGTTTATACGCCGACAGTCTTGGAAAGTCTATGGGATTGTGAGATGGCGATATTATTTTAAAAGTAGGTGATGATGTGGTGAAAGATGAATTTCGAGTAACGCCGCAAATTCTTACTACCGATGCAAGAAATATCACAGTGCTTCGAAACGGAGAGCAAATTCAACTGGCGGTTCCCGAAACAATGTTAAAATCACTAAGCAAAACCAAGGGCGCCAGTTTAGCTTCGATCCGTTTTCCCGGCATTGTTGATGCCTTTACCAAAGAATCCAATGCAGAAAAAGCAGGTTTGAAGAAGGGGGATAAACTTATTGGTGTTGACTCTTTTCAGACGCCCTACTTTCAGGATTTTCAAAGAGAGATACGCAATAAAAAGAATAAAAACGTGAATGTTACAGTGGTCAGAGGTAAGGACACGATGCACATTCCGGTGGTGGTGAATGATGATGGAATGATAGGAGTAGCACCACTGTCTGATATTAGGCAGTTGGGTTTTCAATCGGAGACAAAAAAATACTCCTTTCTTGAATCGTTTCCCGCAGGTCTTAGTCGTTGCTGGAAAACTTTGTCCAACTATGTTACTGGTTTAAAACAAATATTTACAGGTCGCATAGCAGCTAAAGACTCTTTAGGAAGTGTAATTAGCATTGGAAATATTTTTCCAGGTATATGGGATTGGGAAAGCTTTTGGACGTTAACCGCAGTATTCTCTATCATACTTGCTTTTATGAATGTGTTACCTATACCCGGCCTGGATGGTGGCCATGCTTTGTTTACCATTGCTGAAATGGTTTCAGGCCGCAAGCCCAGCGATAAGTTTATGGAGTATGCACAAATGGTGGGCATGGTGTTATTGTTGGGATTAATGTTGTACGCATTTGGCCTGGATATTTGGAGACTGTTTAAATAATAATCCATACCAATCTTTTCAGCGAGAAGGCTATCAGCATAAGAAGCCACTTTATTTGCCGTATGTTATTTTAAGAATCTCATAGCTGAATTTCCAAAAGCATTTTAGTAAATTTGCAGGCTGGTTTTGGAATTGAGCGCATAACCTCAAACCTCAAACTATAAACTAAAAACTCCTCCGGGGCCGTTTGGTTTTGACAGCATAGGTCTTTGAAAGTGTAAGCATGCAGAGCGTTGGATAATTAGCTCTTTAATCTGAATATTCGAAACAATAAATGGCAATACTCAGTATGCCATGGCTGCCTAATCAGTGATTAAGTAGTCATTAGGGCCGCCGCACAGGTTGGCTTGTAACCAAGTGCCGCCGCCGACATCAAACAAATACAGGCTGCTGCAACCGAAGGCTGTGACGGTTGCTTAAGACCATACAGCTAAGGAAACGATTGGTTCGTTCAGTTCCGGTTGTTTCCCGACAAGCAATTCTGAAATAAGCATGTAGAAAGCTTTTGAAAATCATGTTTGGACACCGGTTCGATTCCGGTCGGCTCCACCAAAAAATAAAATGCGTTGCTGTTTTAAGGCAACGCATTTTTTAATTGCAACGAATACTTGCTGCATCACATATTATTCTCAATAATCTGCTGATCTATTTCGTGTTCAATTTTAGCTTCCTGTTCCACTTGTTTTAACCGCTTGCCATACGACAGTTTTGTGATGAATACAAACAACACAGGGACTACAAAAATGGCTAGCGTAGTAGCAGCTATCATGCCACCAAACACGGTCCAGCCAATGGTGCGGCGGCTTTCTGCTGCTGCACCGGAAGCCAGCGCCAATGGCAATACGCCCAATATAAAAGCTAAAGAAGTCATTACAATGGGCCGTAAACGCAGCCGTACAGCTGTAATGGTCGCCTGGATCAGATCAACGCCGTGGTCCACACGTTCCTTTGCATATTCCACAATAAGAATGGCATTTTTTGCCGCCAGCCCAATAAGAGTGATCAACCCAATTTGTGCATAAATATTATTTGTCAGGCTTGGAATGAATGTGAGTGTGAGAATTGAACCAAAGGCGCCGATAGGAACGGCAAACAGCACGGAAAAAGGAATAGACCAGCTTTCGTATAGCGCTGCCAAAAACAGGAATACAAACACAAGCGAAAGCGAAAAGATATATACCGAACTGCCACCTGCTTTTATTTCTTCCCGGCTCATGCCCGAAAATTCGTAACCATAACCTGCAGGCAGGCTTTGTGCCGCCACTTCTTTCAAGGCTTCAATAGCATCGCCACTGCTATAGCCTTCTTTGGCCGAACCATTGATTTCTATGGAGCGATAAATATTGTAGTGAGAAATCAGCGCCGGGCTTTCAACCAGTGTTGTTGTAATTAAAGAACTTAAAGGCACCATGCTGCCTGCATTATTTTTTACATAGTATTGATTGAGCTTTGACAACGAAGAACGGTAATTGCTATCAGCCTGCGCCACTACTCTAAAGTTGCGTCCATACAGGTTGATGTCATTCACATAACTACTACCCAGCAAGGTTGACAGGGTGCCATATACATTATTGATGTTTACATTCAGCTGCTTTGCTTTTTCACGGTCCACATCTACTTTGTACGAAGGCGTACGGGCATTGAAGAAAGTATACGCCATGGCTATCTCGGGACGCTTGTTTACGGCTGCCAGGAATTTTTGTGCTACCACCTCAAACTGCTTTATATTATCGGTGCTGGTAGTTTGCTGCAGCTCGAAAGTAAACCCTGATGATGTGCCAAGGCCAGGAATAGCCGGCGGTGTAATAGCCAGGATGCGGGCCTCTTTAATACTCGCCGCTATTTGATTTACCTTTTTTACTACCGATTGTACGTGATGCTCTTTGCCTTCACGTTCATCCCAGGGTTTTAGCAGCACAAACAGTGTACCTACGTTGGTTTTGTTTGAAAAGCTGATGATGTTCAGGCCTGCTAAACCACCCACTACTCTTACTTCCGGAATTGTTCTTATGCGGCCGATCAAATTATTCAGCATCGCTACACTTCTTGAAGTAGAAGTGGCTTCAGGCATTTCATAGGTAACGTACATTCTTCCTTCATCTTCTGTAGGAATAAAACTTGTTGGCTTGTTTTTAAATAAGAGGAAAAGCCCTGCGAAAAGAACAATCAACATTACAATCACATACGGCGTTTTGCGGATCCAGCCTGCCACGCCTTTGCTATAAGACAAAGTGATACGATTGAATCTTTTATTGAACCATGCAAAGAACTGATCCAGCAAATTCTTTTTAGCGCTTTCTTCTTTGGAAGGCCGTAGCATGATAGAACATAAAGCAGGTGTAAGCGACAAAGCCACAAACGCAGAAATAATAACCGATACTGCAATGGTAATGGCAAACTGTTGATACAGGCGGCCTACAATGCCCGGAATAAAACCCACCGGCACAAATACCGCAGCCAGGATGAGGGCAATAGCGATAACCGGTCCCGATATATCTTTCATAGCTGCACGGGTGGCTTCCCGCGGCGACATTTTGCTGTGATCAATATAATGCTGTACGGCTTCCACCACCACAATGGCATCATCTACCACAATACCGATAGCGAGTACAAATGCAAAAAGTGTAAGCGTATTGATGGTAAAACCAAAAGGTATAAAAAAGATAAACGTACCGATTAAGGAAACAGGAATAGCCAACAAAGGAATGAGTGTGGCACGCCAGCTTTGAAGAAATAAGAATACGACAAGCACTACCAGCAATAAAGCTTCCAGTAGAGTATGCAGTACTTCGTTGATAGAGGTTTTTACTACCGTTACGGTTTCCAGTGGTATCAGGTAATCAATATCATTCGGAAAAGTTTTACGGGCCTCTTCCAAAGCTTTCAGTACGCCTTTATAAGTATCCAAGGCATTAGCGCCGGGTGCCTGATAAATTAAGAGGAAGGATGCTTCTTTTCCATTTACAAAAGCATTGTTATTATAATCAAATACGCCCAGTTCTACACGAGCCACATCTTTTAAATAAACAAGACTACCTGTAGTGGAAGAATTGCGGACAATGATATTTTCAAACTGGTCCTTTGTATTAATGCGACTGTTGGTTAGTACATTGTATTCAAAGCTTTGCTCCATGGGCTGCGGCGTTGCACCAACAGTTCCTGCAGCTACCTGCAAGTTCTGTTCAGAAAGTGCCCCGGTAATATCGGCAGGCGTTAAATTAAGCGCTGCAAGCTTTTCAGGATTCAGCCAGATGCGCATGCTGAAATCAGCGCCGCGGGTTACCACATCACCTACACCCGGCACCCTTTGCAAAGCATCCTTCATGTAAATATTGGTGAAGTTGCCAATGAACTTTGCATCGTGTGTGCCCTTTGGAGAATAAAATGCCAGGGCCACCATAATGCTTGGATTTCTTTTTCTAACAGTAAGACCTAAACGTTTTACTGCATCGGGCAATGAAGGCTGTGCTACGCTTACACGGTTTTGTACATCAAGCGTTGCAATGTTTATATCTGTGCCCACATTGAATGTGGCGGTAATAGAGCTTTGCCCGCTTGAGGTACTGTTGCTTGAAATATACGACATACCCGGCGAACCATTTACCTGTGTTTCAATGGCGGTGGTAGTCGTTTGCTCCACGGTTTCTGCATCGGCGCCGGTAAAAATGCCGGAGATGGAAACGGTTGGTGGTGTGATGTCGGGGTATTGCGCCACGGGTAAGGTTGCCATGGCAATAATGCCTACCAGTACAATTACTATAGAAATTACAATAGCTGTAACCGGACGTTTGATAAAGGTTTCTGCGATCATGAGAAAATTTTACTGTTTCACCAATAACATATTGTACCAGTGATTGATTATTTGTTTGATGAACAATAATGCATTCATGCCTTATTATTTCTTTTGTTGTGGTTGTGCTGCCGGGGGTTCGGTGGTGATCTTTGAACCTTCTCTTAAGCTTTGCGTGCCCTCCACTACTATTTTATCACCCGTATGTAGGCCGCTTGCAATAATTACATTGGCGCCTAATTGCTGGCCTAATTCTACTTTACGCTGCGATACCTTGCTGCTGTCTCCCACTACATAAGTAAAGTACTCACCCAATTGCTCTGTAACTGCTTTGAAGGGAATAACAATTGAACTGGCATTACCATTGCTGGCCACACGAACAGTTGCATTCATACCCGGCTTAAGAAAACCTTTGTTATTGGGAAACAGCAGTCTTGCTTTAATGGTTCCGGTCTGCGGATCTACGGCCCTGTCTATTAAATATATTCTTCCAGGCTCACTATACACTTCGCCGCCAAAGGCCAGCTTAAATGTTGAATCATAAGGATCGGCTTTTTGATTTTGCAATTGAACAAAGCGGTAAATATCTCTTTGGTCTACATTAAAATCAACTGCCACCGGGTTGTCTGTAGAAATGGTATTTAACAAGGTTTGTCCTGCTACAACTGCAGTACCCGTTTTTACCTGCGATATGCCGATGGTTCCCGTGAAAGGCGCCTTGATCACAGCAAAACCTACATTGGCCCGCACCGCCGATACGTTTGCCTTAGCGGCAGCCAGTTGTTTTTTAGCTGCTTCCAGTGCGGCATCTGCATAATCTACCTGCTGTTTTGCAATGGCATCATGCTTATCTAATTCATGATAGCGTTCTGCATCTTTTTGTGCTTTCAGCAAATTGGTTTCCATCACTTGCTGGTTAGCAATAGCCTGTTGCAAGTTGGCACCGTACACTTGCTGGTCAATGCTGTAAAGGCGTTGCCCCTTGCTTACTTTACTGCCGTCTTTAAAATATACGCCGGTGATGTAGCCATTTACCTGCGCTGTCAGCTTTACTTCATTTAGCGCCGTTACGGTGGCAGGATATTCATCGTGGTAAACCGCCGTTGTATCTTTTACAGTCATCACCGATACAAATACAGGTGGTGGCGCCGCTTGCTGCGCTGTTTGTTTATTATCGCCGCAGGCCGATAATAATAGCATTGAAAAACCGGCTATGAAAAAGGGATGTATATGCGTTGCATTCATGGTGTATAAACTATTTAATTGAATGAAAGTTTTGATTGGTATATGGTGAATGAAATTTTAATAACTGATAAGACCTAAAGCCCTTTGTGCATCTACCTTACTCGCCAGCACCTGGTACAAGGCATTGAAATAATTGATCTGCGCCGTACGCAGGTCTGTTTCCGAAGTGATCACTTCCAGGTAAGTTTTTACACCTGCCTTGTACTGCATCTGGATAACATCGTACACTTCCTGCGCCAGCACCACATTGGCTTTTGATGCCAGGTAATTGGCAAGATTTCCTTTGTAGTTACTAAGTGCCGTTGCAAACTGGCTGTTGATTTCATTTTCGAGATTTACAATATCAAGATCTGTGCGGCTAACTTCTAATTCCGCAGCACGGATGTTTGCCTTTCGCTTCCCACCCTGGAAAATGGGAATGCCTGCGGTTAAACCAATAAATGAATTAGGATAATTACTGCCATACAGCTTACCCAGGTTATTATTGAGATAATTTAAATTATATACGGCATTGGCCGATATGGTTGGCAGAAACGAATTACGCTGGTACAATACATTGGCCTGCTGCAATCTTTTTTGCGTGGTTAATTGCTGGTACTCGATGCGGTTAGAAAAATTAAGAACCTGTAGCGTATCGAAAGCCACTTCTCTTTCCATTTGCAGGCTATCATACGCAATATGCAATGGTGCGGCTACCGGGTAGCCCATCAGGTTTTTAAGGTATTCGGTCTTTGCTTTCAATGCTGCCTCGTTGGCTTGTTTCAAAGCCGTTGTATTATTCAGGCCTATTTGTGCTCTTTTGTAATCTGTTTTATCTGTAACGCCTGCCTGGTAACGGTAATAGGCGTCGTTAAGGCTTTGTTGCAGCCGCACAATATTTTCATCAGCTACTTTAATTTGCTGTTGCGTAGCCAGTATATCGTAAAAAGCTTTGCTTACGTTGGCAGTAACATCAATTTTTCTTGCAGCGGTTTCCTGGCGTGTTTGCAGGCGAACATCTCCCTTGGTTTTATTGGCCAGCAGCACATCGCGGTTGAAGATGGACTGGTTAAGATATAATTGTCCTGTTGATGTATTGGTAACGCCAACAGGTGTGGCCACGCCATTAAAAAAACTTGTCTGCCGCTGAAAATTATGTTGAAGGTTATACGTGGCGCCAATTTGCGGGTACCAATCGGCAAGCCTGCTGCGAATGTTGTACTCCGTTATTTGTTCATCTAACTGCGCCTGCCCAATTACCGGCTGATGGGAGAGGGCATATTGTATGCACTGGTCCAGCGCCATGGCAGGCAGCGAATCGCTTTTGCCTTGGGCATACACTTGTTGTATTACGATCGAAAGAAAAGACAGAACGATAATTTTCTTCATAAAAAGCATGGTTCAGAATGTTGAACAGGAGCAAGCAGGCGTTGTAAATTACCGGTAATAAAAATGCTTTTGCCGGAAATGAAATGCAAAGTAAAGTAAAACTGAATAATTATTCATTTATTTTTGCCAACGTGAGAATAAAGGATGAATCGAAAATAGAATGCATTTACAAAGCCACGCTTGAGCTTGTAAAAGAAAGAGGGCTGGCAGGCATTACCATGGGCGACATTTCGAAAGCCGCCTCTATTGCCACTGGTACATTATACATATATTTTAAAAACAAGGAAGAGCTGATCAAAGCTTTATTTACAGAGTGCAGAGAACAGTCGGCGCAGCAATATTTTGCCGGTATCAACGCAAACGACGCTTATGAAAAAAGAATGCAAAAGCTGTTTACCAACATTATTGGTTATAAGATCATGTTTTTCGAAGTGTCGGCATTTTTAGAACAATCCTATCACTCACCATTTGTTTGCACTACCGACCTGAAGAAAAAGCAAAAGGCCCTGAAGCCATTGTTCGACCTGGTGAAAGAAGGCATTGAAAAAAAGAAGATAAAAGATGTAGATGTTCAACTGATCGTTTCCTACACGTTTGGCATTATCAACGAAATGGTAAAGCGGTCTTATTTCTCCAATAAAAGATTAACGCCGGAAATCATTAAGCAGCTTTATACTATGTATTGGGATGGGATAAAACGGTGAAAGGTTTGCACCGCAACTGCAATTACTGTCTTTTTGTTTTTGATCCAATCTGCCATTCCGTCCGATACATTTCACTAAAAACACCCGTTTTACACCTATTTTCTTCGTACCTGCTTCGTACCATGTTCGGACCTTCTTCGGAGTTTGTTCGGATAGATCCGAAGAAAACCCGAAGGAGACCCGAAGGAAACCCGAACAATGTCCTTTGCATGCCTTTGAAACACTGACAAGAAGGCGGCTGCAGCCCATAGTACAAAAAAACAAAGCGAATATGTTTTTACATACCCATCTTCAAACGGGCTTCTTCAAATATTCTTTAAGTTTTTTTTAAAATGGAAACGAAGTCAAACGTTTGCGCACAGCTTCATGGTTTTCTTTTACAGCATTGGTTTATATTGTCTCGCTGATAGAGGAATATCGTTTAGTGAATAATAAATAATGAATTCGTTTTGTGCACAAAGCTTTAAAACTTCAAACTGTCCAACACCGGTAGTTTACTATTCATTATTGGTTGCTCATTACTGATTACTCATTGCTCATCATTCATTATTCATTCAAATTATTAATACAGAATTGATGAAAAAAACTTCACTCGCTTTTCTTTTGAACGTTGTTGCAGCAGCAGGTTTTGCACAATCGCTGCCTGTGGAATTACAAACACCGGACATTGTTTCGGAAAACCGTTTGCCCATGCGGGCTACCGCCTTTGCTTTTGAAAACAGGCCGCTGGCCGAAGCTAGGCAAAAGGAGCAATCTGATTTCTTCCTGTCATTGAATGGAACGTGGAAATTTAACTGGGTGAAAGACCCTAACCAGCGTCCTGTTGATTTTTATAAAACAGATTTTAATGATGCTTCGTGGGTAAATTTTAAAGTGCCTGCCAACTGGGAGCTGAACGGTTATGGCCTTCCCATTTATGTAAACCAGCCGTATGAATTTGCGGGCCATGTTAAAAGAGGCGCCAGGCTGGATCCACCGTTTGATATTCCTGAAAATTATAACCCTGTTGGTTCTTACCGTAAAAAAATAAATATACCTGTCGGTTGGAAAGACCGCCAGGTGTTCATTCATTTAGGGGCTGTAAAGTCGGCTTTCTTTATTTGGGTGAATGGAAAAAAAGTGGGCTATAGTGAAGACAGCAAACTGGCTGCAGAATTTGATATTACCAAATACGTGCAACCCGGTGAAAATTTAATTGCATTGCAGGTATATCGCTGGAGCGATGGCAGCTACCTTGAGTGCCAGGACATGTGGCGTATTTCGGGTATTGAAAGAGATGTGTATTTATTTGCTACGCCTAAGCTTGACATCAGGGACTTTAAAGTAGCGGCTACGCTGAACAATAATTATACAAACGGCTTGTTAACGATTGATGCTGATGTGAACAGCTATCGCCTGGATCAAAGAACTAATCATAGCAGGCCCGATAGTTTTTTTGTTTCGATGGATTTGGTAGATGCAAAAGGCAATACGGTATGGCAGCAGGAGAGCGGATTGCAAACTGTGTTGGGCAATTACGAGCACCGGCTTTCTTATAAAACGGAAATTAAAAACGTAAATCAATGGTCTGCTGAAATTCCCTATCTCTATACCCTATACTTTACTTTAAAAAATAAAAAAGGCGATGTGCTGGAAGTAATACCACAGCGTGTTGGCTTTCGCTCCATAGAAATAAAAGGCAGTGATTTTTTGGTGAATGGTAAGAGGGTTTTCCTGAAAGGTGTTAACCGCCATGAACATAACCCTACGCAGGGGCATACACTAACGCATGAGGACATGCGCAAGGACATGGAAATGATGAAGAAGCTGAATGTAAATGCAGTGCGGCATTCGCATTATCCCCCCGACCCATACTGGATGGACCTTTGCGATGAATATGGATTGTATGTGATAGACGAAGCCAATATAGAATCGCATGGCCGCGGCTACGATCTGGCAGTAACATTTGGTAACGATAAGCAATGGCGCAATGCACATTTACAACGCATACTGCGCATGTACGAAAGAGATAAGAACCACCCTGCCGTAGTTACCTGGTCATTGGGTAACGAAGCAGGTAATGGTGTAAATTTTTATGAGGGTTATGCGTGGTTGAAAGAGCATGACAGCCGCCCCGTGCAATATGAAAGAGCCGAGTGGGATTTTAATACAGATATGATCGTGCCGCAATATCCCGATCCGTATTGGCTGGTTAAATATTCTACAGGAAAGGAGACAAGGCCATTGATCATGAGCGAGTATGCACACATTATGGGCAACAGCCTTGGAAACTTTAAAGAGTATTGGGATGCCATTGAAAACAACCCCAAGCTGCAGGGCGGTTTTATTTGGGAATGGATAGACCAGTCTATTGACACTGTAAAAAATGGCAAACGCATAAAAGCTTACGGCGGCGATTTTCCATTGGAAGGACCGGTAGATCAAAACATCAGTGATAATGATTTTTGCATTAAAGGCGTGGTTACAGCTTACCGCGAATTAACGCCGATGGCTGTAGAAGTAAGAAAGGTGTACCAGTTTATTAAAACCGCTTACGAGGGAAATAATACCATCAGCATCAACAACAGTTATTTCTTTCGCAATCTTGATAATGTGCAACTGAACTGGGAAGTGCTGGAAGATGGTAAGGTAGTGGAGAAAGGCGTGCAGCAAAATATCAATGTACTTCCGCGTCAAAGCATTGCTGTTTCGCTGCCTTTAAAAACAAAACAAAAAGCCGGTAAGGAATATTTTCTGAATGTGCAATATGTATTGAAGCAGGCAGAACCATTTTTAGATAAAGGATATGCCATTGCATACGATCAGTTTGCACTGAGCAGTGTGGCTGCACCTGCAAAACCGACCCTTGCAAAAGCATCGGTTAAAGAAAGCAGGAGCGGTGATAAGATCACTGTTAGTGGGAAAGATTTTGCCATCGTGTTTGATGCAGCTAAAGGAACGATGGAAAGCTACGTTTACAAAAAGCAGCCATTGCTTGAGCAAGGCCCCGAACCAGCATTTTGGCGGGCACCAACAGACAACGACATTGGTGCGGGTTTTAATAGAAATTTGCGCAGCTGGCGCAATGCTTACGATGAAGGAAAAACAGTGAATGCAACGGCAACTGCAAACAGTGATGGCAGTTATACAGTTTCCTTTAAAAAAGAATTGTTGAATGGAGATGCAGCACAGGAACAGGAATTTGTTGTTTATGCTAATGGCATAGTAAAAGTGAATAATAAATTTACTGCAGTAAAAGGAAAACATCCATTGCTGTTGCGTGTGGGCAACGACCTGCAATTAAATAGACAATACAATAACATTAAATGGTACGGCCGGGGGCCTGGCGAAAACTATTGGGACAGGAAAACAGCTTCGCTGGTGGGCTTATATAATCAAAGCGTAGAACAACAGTACTTTCATTACGCAAGACCTCAGGAAAGCGGTAATAAAACAGAAGTGCGTTGGGTGAACTTTACCAATGCAAAAGGCAAGGGATTGCAATTTGCTTTTGCCGACAGCCTGTTAAGTTTTTCTGCATTGCCTTACAGTGTTGATGATCTCGATCCTGAAGTTGATAAAAAGCAGTATCATTCGGGAGAGTTGACAAAGCGCAATGAAATTTACCTGCATATGGACCTGCAACAAAGCGGTGTACAGGGCATGGATAGCTGGGGATCGTGGCCATTGGAAAAATACCGTATCCCGTTTGCCAATCATCAATATAGTTATTGGATAAAGCCTATTCAATAAACCGGATGTTGTAAAACAAGAACATTTACGAATAAGCAAAGAGGCTGCATTAATATGTAGCCTCTTTGCTTATTGTATAGCAGGGTATGAAGGAAAACAAGAGCATGAAAGAAAGAGATAGTTTAAAACAGGTAATGCTTCTTCGGGGCTACATTATTTAAAAACAAAAATGCCGGCCTATTTGATAAAAGCCGGCATGCAAAATAAATCTGTTGCATTAAACGCTTTGCAAAGGCGCTTTAGCTTTTATGGCTTTCATAGTTTTTTTCTTTTTACCTGCAGCAGCTCCTTTTACGGCATAAAATAAAATATACACATAGCAGGGAACCATCAACGCAAAGAACACTACCTGAAAGTTGTAATGCTCTTTCAAGCTTGCGAACAGTTTTGGAATAATGGCGCCGCCTGCAATACCCATGATCAATATTGCAGATCCTTTTTCTGTAAACTTGCCAAGACCACTAATAGCCAGGGGAAAAATGGCAGGCCACATTAAGGCATTGGCCAGCCCTAACGCAGCCACAAATGCTACGGAAATATAACCATGCGTTAGAAAAGCACAGGTGGTGAAAGCAATTCCAAGAATAGCAGAAATGCTCAGTGCTTTTTGCTGCGAAATATATTTTGGAATGGTGATCAAACCAATGATATAACCTACGAGCATGGCGCCTAAGGTGAAAGAAGTAAAATATTTTGTTTCGTCGGTGGGAATGGCAAAGCCTTTTCCATAGGTGCCGATAGCATCGCCGGCCATTACTTCTACACCCACGTAAACAAAAATGCAAATAGCACCCAGCCACAAATGCGGGAATTGAAAAATGCTGTTCTTTGCTTTAACGCCGTTTTCTTCTGCAGGCTGCACGTTCACTTCAGAGGCTTTTAATTCGGGTAGCGCAGATTTAATGATCCACAAAGCCAGCAGCACCAGAATAACAGCCATGGTTACATAAGGCAGGTAAACTTTAGATGCAAAGTCATTTAAGATAGATTCTTTGGTAAGGGCATCGGGAGCAGCATTCACTTTTGCTTCTAATTGATTAATGCCTTTTAGCACAACAAGGCTTAATAAAATAGGACTGATGATACCAGCCACCTTATTGCAAATACCCATAATGCTGATACGTTGGGCTGCACTTTCTATAGGGCCTAAAATACTTACGTAAGGATTGGATGCTGTTTGCAATAATGACAAGCCTGAACCAATAATAAAAAGCCCTGCCAATGAAACAGGGTAATTCCTGTGCGTAGCAAATTGCCCGAAAACAAAAGTGCCAATAGCCATTACCAACAAGCCCAAAGCCATTCCTTTTTTCATGCCGGTTCTTTCCAATATCCACGAAGAAGGAAGTGCAAGAAAAAAATAAGCCATGTAAAAAGCCGTGGTAACTAAAAATGCTTTTGAGTCAGTGTCTAATCCAAACGCCAGCTTTACGTAAGTAATCAACGGGCCATTCAACCAGGTCACAAATCCAAAAACAAAGAATAAAATACCAATGATGATAATAGCAGAGCGATTGCTGTTAGTCTTTTGCATGATAATGGTTAATGATAAAGATTGAAAATAACAAAAGCTTTCGCCTTCATTGCGTTCAAACGGTTGCGCAAGTTCAAAAATTGCACAACCGTTTGCATTAAATAGCAATTAACTATTTGTATAAGTTTGAAACGTGATAGCATGTTAGGCAACAGAAGCCAGGTATTTCACAACTATTGTTGCACATTTCACCATCCTATAAAAAATATGGTTACAGAAGTTTTAATACCGCATAAACTGGTTTCGTACGAGAAGATACCAACCACCATTTATAATGCTGCTATTGATGCCTGTAAAAAAGTGGCAGAAGAAATGGCCGCTTTAATAAGAGAAAAGCAATTAAAAGGAGAACAGGCAGTGCTTGGCTTGGCCACTGGTTCCACTCCCAAGAAAGTATATGCTGAATTGATACGCCTGCACAGGGAAGAGAAACTGAGCTTTAAAAATGTAGTGGCTTTTAATCTTGATGAATATTATCCTTTGCAGCCCGAGGCCTTGCAAAGCTATCGCCGCTTCATGGAAGAAAACTTATTCAGCCATGTAGATATTGACAAAGAGAATTGTTTCATTCCTTATGGCGACACGCCGCAGGAGCTGGTAAAGCTGCACTGCGATGACTATGAAAAAAAGATTGAAGAATACGGTGGCATAGATTTCCAGTTGCTGGGTATTGGCCGCAATGGGCATATTGGTTTTAACGAACCCGGTTCGCATGTAAACTCCATCACCCGCTTAATTACTTTAGATCAAACTACACGCATTGATGCCGTGTATGATTTTGGAAGCCTTGCCCATGTTCCCCGCAAAGCCATTACTATGGGTGTGGGTACCATTCTCAAAGCAAAACGCATTGTGCTGCTGGCGTGGGGCGAAAGAAAGGCCGGCATCATCAAACAAGCCATTGAAGGACCGGTTACAGAATTTGTTCCCGCATCTTATTTGCAGGGCCATAAAAATGTTGAATTTGTAATAGACGAAGCGGCTGCAGCAGAATTGACAAGGAAAAAAACACCCTGGCTTACGGATGAAGTAGTGTGGAACAGCAACATGATTAAAAAGGCTGTTACTCATTTGGCGCTTACTGTACAAAAGCCCATTTTAAAACTTACCAGCAACGACTATAATGAAAATGGGTTGAGTGACCTGCTGGCTCTGTACGGACAGGCTTACGACATCAACATAGAAGTATTCAACTGGCTGCAACATACCATTACAGGATGGCCTGGCGGCAAGCCCAATGCCGACGATACCAATCGTCCGGAAAGAGCAAATCCTGCAAAGAAAAAAGTGTTGATCTTCAGTCCGCATCCCGATGATGATATTATTTCGATGGGTGGCACCTTTCAGCGTTTGGTGGACCAGGGGCACGAAGTGCATGTGGCTTATCAAACTTCGGGCAACATTGCCGTGGCAGATGATGAGGCTTTTCGCTTTATTGAATTTGTAAGAGATTATAATCAGCAATTCAATATTGTTAGTCCTGAATCAGATAGGATCTACAACGAAGCGTTAGCGTTTTTGAAAGTGAAAAAGAATGGTGAAAAAGACAGCGCTGCACTTCGTTATGTAAAAGGAATTATCAGAAGGGGCGAAGCAAAGAATACCTGCCGTTTTGTAGGTGTGCCTATGGAAAGGGTACATTTTTTAAATCTTCCGTTCTACGAAACAGGCACTATTGAAAAAAAACCGATCGGTGCGGAAGATGTGGCAATCATAGCCGCGTTGATAGAAGCTATACAACCGCACCAGTTGTATGCAGCGGGAGACCTGGCCGATCCGCATGGCACGCATAAAGTTTGTTTAGATGGAATTTTTGCTGCGGTAGAAACACTGAAGCAGAAAGATTTTATGAAAGATTGTTGGATATGGCTGTATAAAGGTGCATGGGCCGAGTGGGATATTGACCTGATAGAAATGGCGGTGCCTATGAGCCCGGACCAGGTGTTGAAAAAGCGTCATGGCATTTTTAAGCATCAATCGCAAAAGGATGGCGTAGTGTTCCAGGGCAGTGATAGCAGGGAGTTTTGGCAAAGAGCCGAAGACCGCAACAAGGCTACGGCGGAACTTTATAACAAGCTTGGCTTGGCCGAATATGAAGCCATGGAAGCTTTTGTACGTTGGCAGTGTTAGTTTTCTTATATAGCAATCGTTTAGAAGTCCGGCTGTTGTTTCTACAATGGCCTTTTTCTTTTTTTAAGAAAACATCTCTCCGTAGTTAAAGGCTAAAAAGCCCGGGCCGCCTATTTTCTTTTAAAAATGTCGCTGGCTTTTACTTCTTTTGCTTATAGTTTTAGCTATTATCCTTTTTAATTGAGCCAGATGAAAAAATATGCTGTTATTGTAGCCGGTGGAACAGGGAAGCGAATGGGCAGCACCATACCCAAACAATTTTTATTGCTGAATGATAAGCCTGTTTTATATTATACCATCAAGACTTTTTTAGAAGCCTTCGATGATCTTCAAATTATTTTGGTTCTGCCCGAAGAATATGCCGACATGGGCAAAGAGATCATAGATGCTTATTTTGATTACGACCGCATACTGATTGGCCTTGGCGGCGAAACCCGTTTCCATTCTGTACAAAAAGGTTTGAAAATGGTAGAAGGCGAAGCCATTGTATTTGTTCACGATGCTGTTCGCTGCCTGGCAAGCACTGAACTGATACAAAGGTGCTACGAGCATGCTTTGCAAATGGGCAGCGCTGTGCCGGTGGTACATACAAGAGACAGTGTCCGTTTTTTGAACGAAGAAAAGAATGATAACGAAGTGCTGGACCGTAACAGGATTGTACTGGTGCAAACACCACAAACCTTTCACAGTAAGATTTTACTGCCTGCTTTTCAAATAGACTACAAGGAAAGATTTACCGACGAAGCCACAGTGGTGGAAGCATACGGATTAAAGATATCGTTGTTGGAAGGGGAGGAGAATAATATTAAAATTACAAGGCCGGTTGATCTGTTGATTGCCGAAAGGATCATCGAGGAAGTAAAGTCTTACCAGTAAAGAAGGCT
>JBQCJM010000014.1:0-9865 GCA_051952715.1 Flavisolibacter sp. | reverse complement strand
TCCGCCACCGCCGCCTCCACCACCGGCCCTTACCACGTTCACGCCCCCACCGCCCATCATGCCGCCGAAACTGCCGCCGCCTCCAAACATGCCAATCATATCGGAAAAACTAAACCCTATATTATTGGTATTGTTGCTTTTGGCAATAACAGAAGTTTGAGTGGCGCCTTTGAACATGTTGGCGTTCAGGCCTGCATCAAATCGCTCCTGAGTACCATAGCCTGCATAGGCCTTTCCAAAAACGCCTTTCTTCTTGTCCTTTTTTAATTTCAGGTTCAGGGCTTTGGACCGGCTGCCATCATCAATTTTATTGAACTTGGCCTGCTCACTCATATCATCAAACACCTCTACCTGGTCTACCATATCGGCAGTAAGATTTTTAGTGGCCAGTTTCGGGTCATCACTAAAAAATTCTTTACCATCTACGTAAACTTTTTTTACATCTTCGCCCTGGGCTTTCACGCCCCCGTCTCTATCTACCTGAACACCGGGCAGTTTTTTCAGCAGGTCTTCTACAGTGGCATTAGGCTTTGTTTTGAAAGCATCGGCTTTAAAAGCAATGGTATCTCCGTTTACTCTTACCGGCGCCTCAGTAACAACTACTTCTTCCATGCTTTTATAAAAACGGTCAAGTTTAATAACGCCAAAATCAATAACAGGTTTAGATGCCGTAACAGAAAACTTTTTTTTGGCGGTTTGTAATCCTGTAAAAGAGGCCAGCAGGTCATAATCGCCGGCTTCAAGGTTTTTAATTTCAAAACTACCGTTAGGACCCGTTAATGTAAAAGATATGAGTGATGAATCCTGTAATCGAACCACGGAAACAGTAGCATCGGTTAGCGCTGATGCAGACAGCGAGTCTTGCAAAATTCCTTTTACCTTGCCGCTTAGTTTTTGAGCAGCGGCAAAAAGGCTGAAAGTAAAAATGGTAAATACCAATAGGCAGACCTTCTTCATAAGCCGGTTTATGGAGTACGAAGATATTCGCAAACAGTGTGAAGGGGCGTTAAAAAACGTTAAGGCCTGTACGAAGTATGGCAAAGGCTTTATGTCCGGCTTTAGCGTTTGTTTAATGGAAAATTTTTGTGCAGTTTTTTTCATAGGATTTTAAATACTTGCTTTAATTCCCCCGCTTCGATTGTATCGATACAGGCATTTTGCAATAAAAATGGTTGCCATTCCATTTGCTTACACACAAGAAACAACATTAAGATAATAGAAAGCTGGGATAATTAATAGTGGCAGCAAAATTGCAATTGTACAGATATGAGCAATGCTGTTGTTATACGCTGTTTGGCCATTGCCTGCCTGCTTTATGCTTTAGCTTGTTCTGCTCCAGGAAGATCATCTGGCAGGGAAGTAAAGAAAGAAACAAAGGATAAAAGGAAATCGCCCATTATCGTAACCGCCAAAGAGGGCAATTATTACATTAATCTTCGGCAGAATAATTTTTTTGATTATTTCGGGTTGGACAGCAACAACAAAGCACAGCTTTTTGCCGGCAGTTACGAGTTTAAGGGCGACAGCGTTATGATGGCTTTTTACAATAACAACCAGCCCGGAGATTTAACAGGTAAAGGCCTAGTGGATAAAGCTGCAAACCAATTAATCTTATTTTCAAAAGATGCGACGAAGAACAGGAAAATGGAGATCATTATGAATACCCGAAATAATTAATGATATGGCGAAAAGTTAGTCGCCATACCCTACACATCCGTTTCAACAATAGCGGCCCTTGCGTCTTCCTGTTTTCTTACTGCCTTGTGCCTTTTATTCTGCAAATAATTTCTTACCGGTACATCATACAGTACCATTACAGCATATGCAAGGATAATTAAAAGAATAGTTCCGCCTGCTACAATAAAAAACAGTTCGGTTGTTCCGGGCTTGTGGTTTGTATAATAATTGCCAAATATCCAGATCGCTGCATAATGGGTCATGTAAAGCGGGTAAGATATTTTCCCGGAAAAGACGCAAAGCTTTTTCACTCCGGCAGATAAAGTGGACCCGGCTCCTAATGAAACTAATAATGGAAAATAAAACAATACTGTCATAGTTTCCGCTACCCAATTCCATTTGAAATGAGGCATAAGAAAAGCTAACGATAACAAAAGCGAAATGCCAATAAAGCCAAGCCTGTTTTTAATGATCCAGTTTGACCGGTAAATTAAAAGCCCTGCTAAGAATGAATACGAAATGCGGGCACCACCATCCCAAAAATTTTCACCTGCCCATCCGCCCAGCAGGTTACCCGCACGGTAAGCAACAGCGCCTAATACCAACGCTGCAAGCAAGGTTAACACAGTTAAATATCGCCGGCTGAGTCTATAAAGTATAAAGGCATAAAATATATTGGCAACGTACTCCCAAAATAATGACCAGGAAGGCGCATTCAATCCAAACAGATTAAATGCACGTTCCTCCATTATAGGAAGCGGGATAAGAAACATAGAACATACAAAGATCAAAACAAGTTTACCTACAGAATATAGTTCAGGGTGTACAGCAAACGGATCAAAAAGAAAACCCAATAAACCCAATACCGAACCCAGAATAACCAATGGCTGTAACCTGATAAGCCTTGATTTAAAAAACTCTCCAACCTTCATTTTACCAATACGGTCGTCGTAAGCATATCCTATTACAAAACCTGATAAACAGAAAAAAAAGTCTACAGCTAAAAAACCATGGCCAATGAAGTTCTTGCTGGAATCGGGATAAATCCATTCCATGAAATGAAAAACCACAATTGCTACGGCAGCTACGCCTCTTAATCCATCCAGAACTTCAAAATGCGGCTTGGTCTTTAGAACGTCGATGTTTATTTTATTCATGTTTCACTTATAGGGTAACGCATATTCAGATGCGCAAGGTTTTGTAATACTTATGCAATTAAATTGACGGGTAAAAAGCTTGATAAATGATGCAACACATTAACTAAACAGGTATTCTACATCTTCCCTGCTCAATGCTTTCACAAACGTTGCATCGTCGGAAATAAGTTCTTTCGCCAGTAGACGTTTCTTTTCCTGTAGTTGCATAATCTTGTCGTCAATCGTGTCTTTACAAATCATGCGGTAAGCAAAAATATTTTTGGTTTGGCCAATGCGGTGTGTACGGTCAATTGCCTGCTGCTCCACCGCAGGGTTCCACCATGGGTCGACAATGTATACATAATCGGCAGCGGTTAAATTTAAACCCACGCCACCTGCTTTCAATGAAATTAAAAGCACTCTTGTTTCTTCGTCGTTTTGAAAACTTTGAATCGCTTTCTCCCGGTCAGGCGCCGAAGTGCTGCCATCAAAATATTCATATTTCACACCTAAGTGCTCCAGCTTTTCACGAATCAAAGCCAGCATGCCCAGGAATTGTGAAAAGATCAATGCTTTATGGTCGCCAATGTTTTCCGTGATTTCTCTTGCCAACTCTTCTAATTTGATAGAATGGTTTTCAAACTTTTCCTGCTCATTTAATATAGCTGGAGAATCGCAGATCTGGCGAAGCTTCATTAAACCCTGTAAAATGGTTAGTTGCGATTTTTGAATGCCTTGTTCTTCGATAGTGCCCATAATTTTTGCACGAAAATCATTGCGGTAAGCATCATAAATCTTACGCTGGTCGTCCTCCATTTCGCAGAACAACACAGTTTCTGTTTTATCTGGTAAATCTTTAGCTACCTGCTCTTTGGTGCGACGTAGAATAAAAGGATACAAGATTTTTTTGAGGTGCTCTTTTTGTTCTGTTTCGCCGAATTTATCAATGGGAATGGCGAATTCCTGGCGAAAGAATTCTACAGAACCCAGCATGCCCGGGTTCAAAAAATTCATTTGGGCATAAATATCAAACGTGTTATTCTGCAATGGCGTACCACTCATGCACAAACGATGTTTGGCATTTAATAGCGATGCTGCTTTAGTAACCTTGCTTGATGGATTTTTAATGGCCTGCGATTCATCAAGTATCACATAATCCAAAGGTATTTGCATGAACAATTTTATATCACTTCGCAAAGTGCCATAAGTAGTAATGATAACGTGGTGCTTTTTTAATTCATTCACATCTCTGCTGCGCAACGGTCCGTGATGAATATAATATTCAAGTGAAGGTGTAAACTTTTTAATTTCGTTTTCCCAATTGTATATAAGTGTGGTTGGACAAACTACCAAAGCTCTCAGGTCGCCATCATATTCCTCGTAGTAATGCTGTAAAAAAGAAAGAGCTTGCACGGTTTTACCCAACCCCATGTCGTCGGCCAAAATGCCGCCCCAACTCACCTCATGCAGATAATTTAGCCATTGAAAACCTGCGGTTTGATACGGACGCAGAATAGGCTGCAAATTTTGTGGCGCTTCGATTTCCTTTATTTCATCGAACTCGCGAATGCGGCTATATTTTTCTTCCAATTGAATTGTCAATTCTTCTTCATTGCGGTTTTCATACAATTCGTCAATCACACTTAAGTGATAGCGGGAAAGTTTGAGGTTGTCTGTGCGGCCTTCGCCTACTCTAAACAACAATGAATATTTCTTCAACCATTCTTCCGGAAGAATGCCTAACGTTCCATCGTTCAACTGAACAAACTGCTGCTTATTAGCCAATGCTTTTTTTACTTCGGCTACACTTACCTTTTGATCGCCAAAAAGAATATCCACTTTAGCATCAAACCAATCGGTGTGAGAGCTGATATAAATATGCGTTTGGGGCTTGGCGGTATTGAAGCGAAAGTTTTTCAAACTTTCAAAGCCGTACACCGGCGTTTTGGCTTCGTTCATGGCATCTACAAACAAAAAAAACCAATTGTTTTTTAATACCTCTGCGCCTTTTAATGCAAGTGCGGCACCATCGTCATAAGAAATAAAATTGGAGTGCAACGTTTGCAGTTTTTCAATGAAGCCTCTTTCTGCTTCCCGATTGCGGTGCACTACAATTACTTTGTCCTGGTAAGAGATTATCAGTTCATCCTTGTCCTTTGCCTTAGTATCAAAACCTTTATAGCTGAAGATGGGTTGAAACACTAAGTATTCTCCTTTTTCATGCAGGAACAATTTTACTTCGGGCTCACCGTCTTTTATTTCCGACACCAGTGATTTATCGAAATCAACTTTGTACTCTTTGGTAAGGGGCATTACTTGTTTGGCGAGTGTTTGTGGCCAATCGTTTTCCTTTACCTTCATCACACCCTTAGGCAAAAACTTTTCAGCTATTTCTACGGCCTCCGCATTATCCCACAAATACAGTTGATGATTGTATAAAAAAAGCATTAGCGATGGTGCTTCATTTTCTTCCAGCCCATAAGCAACAGCCTCCGGTTTTACAAAACATTCTACTTCAAAACTTTTTCCGTTCGTGCTTATCCTGAATTGCGGCACAATGTGTTTTGCACTGAGTTCAATGCGTTCGAGATTCGTAGTTTTAAAGGCCTTGCCCTTAGTAAGCGTATACACCGGCGTGCCTTCCATTTCGTTGAAAAGCTTTTTCAGCTTAGGCAATAAATATTCAACGATCAAAGTTTTTGTTTCTCCGGGTAATTCATCGGCTTCGTTGTGAATAATATTTTCCCAAATGCCGGAAAAAGGAGAGTTGCGGCTTACATATTTGTTGATTTCAGCATCTTGCAGTTTGCGTGCCAGCAGTAAAAGATTTTTATCTGCATTGTTGTAGGCATCAACGTTTATGTATTTAGATAACTCGAGCTTTTGAACCGTGCCGGCAAAATTGCCATCTTCATCCATCTCACCTTCTATCAAATCAATGAAAAAAAACGGGTAACCGGTTTTATTGAAGTTGAAGGCAACACCAAGTCGCTTGGTTATAACTTGTTCCCTGGGGGCAAGCTCTTCTTCTTCCACCGCCACTAATTTTTCGAACTGCGGCCTTGCGGAAGGAAGTGGCGCTGCAATTCGTTTAATAGAAGTGTCCAACACACGCAAATATGGTTTGCCATCTTTATAGTTGAATTCAAATTTGCCTTTCAAATCATCCTGTAAAGAATAACCATAGGCTTCCAGCAATTTATTTTTTTCTTTATCCCAATTGCGAATGGTTTCAAAATAATGCTGGCCCTTGGTGTAAAGCAAGTGTAAAAACACGATCACTTTTGGCAGGCAAAGCAAATGTTCTGTATCCTGGTAATTGCTGCTGGTATCGAAGTTTCTTTCCTCATTGCGGCGAATGATCACAGAAAAATCCTGATCATCAATTTTCACCGTTGCTTTTACTGTTTCGTCTTTTGCTGTTTCAATAACAGGCTTTGCTGTTTTTAAATACTTTTCCGCTTCGGCAATAATATCGTGTGATGATAACAATTGTATTGTTTTCAAATCAATTGTTTTCATTTTGGCAACAGTGTGCTTTTGATCATATACAATATTGTCGGCTTCCAGCAAGCCCTTGTCCAACATCTCTTGCAGACGGATCAGCGCAGCTGCTTCGTGACGGCAAATATCACCAAGATTATACGGGCACGCACAGCGCAAAGAAACCGTCTTGGGGTCTTTATAGTTGGAAACATATACCTTGTAAAAAGTAGCGTAGTTGTCATCCTTCACACGGAAAACTGCAGAGCCAAACAGGTAATCATTTTCTACCAATTCCACAAAACCAATGGCGTGAATTTTTTTTCCACGGCGACTTACTTCATCGCTTCCATGTGTGTAAACATATTTGAGTAAGTGTGGTAAAGCCAAAGGGATATACGATTTTAGATTTACGTTTTTATTATCAGCTATTAGCCCTTAGTTAAACTTTTCCGCTATCACTACAACTTACCGAACACATGTTGGCTCGTTGTTTTTTTGAACTCTTCTTAAGTTATGATAGGTTTTTTACCGGTCATAACTTTTTCATTTCGTTCAGAAAAGGCCAATTGGCAAAAGTAACGGAATCCTTGGCAGATAACCTGAAAGAAAACAATATTTATGCGTTAAAATTTGACGGAGAGATTAACGGAAACGAAAGTGTATTCTTCGCCTCTCAACTTCTTAGCACCAACTTTCCATTTAAATATTCAGGAAGGATATTGGCAAGATCGGGAGTAAGGCAATGGCGAATATCTTTTTCCAATCCAAAATTTGTAAGGCGGTGATAGTGCGAGGCATCGTTCCTTTTCATGAACTCATACAAATCTTCTTTGGCAGCACTGTACAAGTTTTCGGCGATATGCGAAGCATCGCAATTGATGTTGAAATGTTCTTTCACTCTTGAAATTACGGCGCCAGCAAACAGTGTGTCTTCCATATTCACACGGTCTTTCCATGCGGCACATCCCAGAATTACATTTTTATTTATCTGGCTTAAATGATCGCAAACAGCCGAAAGGTTGAGAAAGGAACCCGTGATGATTTCTGTTGCGCCTTTGGCTAAAGCCATGTGCAGCAATTTTGTTCCGTTGGTGGTTGTGAGCACCAGGGTTTTGCCGCCAATAAATTCTTTCGGATATTCAAAAGACGAATTGCCGTATTGAAGCCCGGGCGCAATTTGCCCGTCTCTTTCGCCAGCAGTAATGCAAGCCAGTTCTTTACCCAATTGAATGCAACGTTCAACGCTATCAACCGGAATAATTTCTTTTGCGCCGTTATACAGGGCTGTTGCAATAGTGGATGTAGCCCTTAATACGTCAATCACTAAAACCACCGTATTGTTCAAATCGTACAAATGCAATAAAGCAGGGGAAAGAACTGTATGTAAAGTTGGTTTTTTCATTTGTTCATTTTTCTAAAAACTGTTTCCACTGATTGCTTTCGGCTATTTTTTTAATAAAAGCATTTCTTTCGTTAAGCAACCGTGTCATGTACTTTTCCAAATAAATCCGATTGACGAGTTTACCCAAAAGGCCATGCTTTGTTTCAAAGCGAAACTGATCAATCATAATAGTTCCGTTTTCAGCGGGCTTGAAATAATGTTCGTGCTTCATCAGTGCAAAATCGCCAGCCACTTGTTCATCTGCAAAATAATCAGGGCGTTTGAGTTCCGTAAGTTTTACGGTAAGCACTCTTTCCTTAAATAAATGTTTGGCACTCCACGTAACTTCATCATTCAAATTCATAAGGCCCGACACCGTTCCTTTAATTGTTTTTTCTGCATAATGTGTCATAGAATGTTTATGCAAATCAACATTTCTGCTCAAATCAAAAACCCTTTCCTGCGGCGCTGCAATGAATGTGGTTAGATGGATAATGGGCATTAAGTAAATGTAATGATGTGATAATATGCTAATGTGCCGGGGAGAAAGGGGTTCAAATTTAGAACGTTCAACCCGCCAACAAACTACAAATCAGCTAAAAGGAACTTTTACTACTTTGGCCTGCAACAATTTTTCACGCACTTTTATAAAGATGGGCGTGTCAATAGCGGCAAAAGCCGATCGCACATACCCCATACCTATAGCTTTATTGAGGCTTGGCGATTGGGTGCCTGAAGTAACATACCCGATCTGCGCCCCGGTTTGATCTTTGATTTCGTAACCATGGCGTGGAATTCCTTTGTCGACCATTTCAAAGCCAACCAACTTCCTTTCTATGCCTTCTTCTTTTTGTTGCCGAATAATATTTTTTGCAGTAAAATCTTTTGAAAATTTAGTGATCCAGCCAAGGCCTGCTTCCAATGGCGAATTAGTATCATCAATATCGTTTCCATAGAGACAGTACCCCATTTCTAAACGCAACGTATCTCTTGCGGCCAGGCCAATTGGTTTCAATCCTTGCGGAGTGCCTGCCTCAAAAATCGTATTCCATATTTTTTCGGCATTGCCATTTTTGTTCTCAAAATAAATTTCTACACCACCTGCGCCTGTATACCCTGTGGCGCTTACCAAAACGTTATCCACACCTGCAAATTTTCCTTTTACAAATGTGTAGTACTTCAGGTTCATAATATCCATATCGGTTAGCGGTTGCAAAATTTTTGTTGCATTCGGACCTTGGACAGCCAGCAAACAGGTATCATCCGAAATGTTGTGCATTTCCACATTCTTGTCGTTGTGCTGTTGAATCCAGTTCCAGTCTTTTTCAATATTGCTGGCGTTCACCACGATCATGTACACCTTGTTTTCTTCAATGCAATAGATCAGCAAATCGTCAACAATTCCTCCTTTATTATTCGGCATACAACTGTATTGTGCCTTTCCTGCTGTAAGTTTCGAAGCATCATTTGTGGTGACACGCTGAATAAGGTCTAAAGCGTTTTCACCTTTCAAAATAAATTCGCCCATGTGGCTTACGTCAAACACGCCGGCATTTCTTCTTACCGTTTGGTGTTCATCATTAATGCCTGTATAACTGATCGGCATATTGTAGCCTGCAAACTCAGCCATCTTTGCGCCCAGCTCAATATGTTTCTGCGTGAAGGGAGTGTTCTTCATTCGTAAAATTTTGGATTGCAAAAATAGACCGCAGATCGATAGGATTAGAAAAGGATTACCGGGAAATCGGAACGCGGAGTATTTTCTGCAAATCTCATAAATTCGGGTTTAAACAGAGAGGCTCCCAGAGAATTGGGAGCCGTAAGCATCCCGCCTTAGCGGGATAACTTCAACCGAGCTGAATTAAATTACCAGCGGTACAAAAGGCATGGCAATGAAATTGTACGTTTCTTTATTTTTTTGCTGAACTTTTGTTGTGGATTCCTGGGTATCATTTTTATTTTCCATTTCTTCCAGCTTTTGCCTGTCACGTTCGTTTTGTTTTTCTCTTTCCTCAATTTTTTGTTTTAAACTGTCGGTGCTGCTTTTTAACTCACGAACGCCTTTTTTATCCAATACCACATCTTCAGGTTTTTTCAATTTACCATCGCTTGTCATTACATAGTCCTGATCTACATTCCAGTCAAAATAATCATCATAATCCCAGTCAATACGGTAACGGGGACC
>JBQCJM010000013.1:0-11244 GCA_051952715.1 Flavisolibacter sp. | reverse complement strand
GCAACCACAATTAGAAATACCAATAAATGAAACACCGGTAGCCGAGGCAGAAGCAGAAAATTCTGAAGAAGCACCGGCAGATATTGTTCCTGAAAAAACAGTTACACCGCAAATCAATAAATTTTTCCCGCCACGTCGCGAACAAACATTTAATATTGAGTTTGATGGCATCATCCTGGCCGAAGGCGTTTTAGAAATGATGCCGGACGGTTATGGCTTCTTAAGATCATCTGACTACAATTATCTTTCTTCTCCGGATGATATTTATGTTTCTCCTTCTCAAATAAAATTGTTTGGTTTAAAAACCGGGGATACAGTGTATGGCTCTGTTCGTCCGCCAAAAGAAGGTGAAAAATATTTTGCTTTATTAAAGGTTGAAACCATCAACGGCAAAAGCCCGGAAGAGGTGAGAGATCGTGTGCCTTTCGATTATCTAACACCATTATTTCCTTATGAAAAACTGAACTTGTTTACAAGCCCTACAGATTACTCTACAAGAATTATGGACTTGTTTACGCCTATTGGTAAGGGCCAGCGTGGATTGATTGTTGCACAGCCAAAAACAGGTAAAACCATGTTGTTGAAGGCGGTGGCCAATGCCATTGCTGCGAATCACCCGGAATGCTACCTGATGGTGGTGCTGGTTGATGAAAGACCAGAAGAAGTTACCGATATGGAGCGCAGCGTAAAGGCTGAAGTAATTGCTTCAACTTTTGATGAGCCTGCTGAAAAACACGTAAAAGTTTCTACAGTAGCGTTGCAAAAAGCAAAACGCCTGGTAGAATGTGGGCACGACGTTGTAATTCTTTTAGATTCTATTACCCGCCTGGCACGGGCACACAATACAGTGGCGCCTTCTTCCGGTAAAGTATTATCGGGTGGTGTGGAGGCCAATGCCATGCAAAAGCCAAAACAATTTTTTGGTGCAGCCCGTAAAATTGAAAATGGCGGCTCTTTAACTATTCTTGCTACCGCTTTGATTGATACCGGTTCTAAAATGGATGAGGTGATCTTTGAAGAATTTAAAGGAACCGGCAATATGGAGTTACAGTTAGATCGGCGCTTATCGAACAGGCGTATTTTCCCTTCTATTGATTTGGTATCGTCTTCTACCCGCCGCGATGATTTATTGCTGGAAAGAGATGTGCTACAAAGGATGAACCTGCTACGGGTTTATCTAAATGATATGAATACAGAAGAAGCCATGAACGAATTATTAAAGCGTATGCGTGGCACAAAAAGCAATGAAGAATTTCTTGCTTCCATGAATGGATAAGTTCGCTTACTTTTCATCGGTCTCATTTTTGTAATTGCTAAGGCTGAAACAAAATCTTTAATTATGAAGAGACAAATTTTCAGCCTTATTGCAGTTCTTTCGCTTGGCGTTGTTGCTTGTAATAGCGATAGCAATACAAGCACTACAACAGACTCTACAACAACAAGTGCCACAACCAGTACATCTAACGGCGACTATGCTGCTATGGCCGACGAATTTCAACGCAATAGCGACGCCGGTAAATACAGAAATATAAAAACAGGAGAACCTATAAAAATTTCTGTTGACAGAACTACGGGCAAAAAAATGAATGTGGAAACCAATGAGCCTGTTACACGCTACGTTTATGTAGATGACAACGACTGGTGGGTTTACGATTGGGAAGGAAATCGTTTGGGACGTGCCAAATTGGAAAACAACAAAATGATGTTTGAAGATAGCAGCGACAAATGGGTAGATTATGATGTAAAATGGAAGAATGACGATGACGAGTCGAAGATGAAAACAGATGACATAAAAATAAAGACCGAGAAAGATGGCGACATGAAAATTAAGACCAAGGATACTGTCATCAAAAAAGATGAAGACGGTACCAAAGGAAAAGACAATTAACAGTTTTTCATTTAATAAAAGTGCCTCTCCTGCGGGGGGGCATTTTGTTTTTCACAACTACTAAATACATTTGTTTGGTGCAAGCAAGCCGCGTTCATATCGAAGAGTTTTTATCGCTTTCTAAAAATCATCTTTTGCTGGATGTGCGGTCACCTGCTGAATACAATCATGCCCACGTTCCAGGCGCCATAAGTCTTCCCTTATTCAGCGACGAAGAAAGAAAAATTGTTGGTACTGCCTATAAACAGGAGAGCCGCGAAAAGGCCATTAAACTCGGTTTGGATTTTTTTGGACCGAAAATGAGAAAGATGGTAGAAGCCGTGGAACAAATGTTAGCTGAGAGAAACACGATGTGCAATGGAAAGAGCACCGGGTTCGGAACAGCAAACAACACACATCGTACGTCAAACACCGCATTTGTTTACTGCTGGCGTAGCGGCATGCGTAGCGGAGCTGTTTCGTGGTTATTGAATTTATATGGATTTAAGGTTTATACTTTGGCTGGCGGATATAAAGCGTTCCGCAATCATGTATTAAAATCTTTTGCGCAACCTTTTAACTTTAAAATTTTAGGTGGCTATACTGGCTCGGGAAAAACTACCCTGCTAAAAGAATTGCAAACAAAAGGCGCAACCGTTATTGACCTAGAAAAAATTGCCTCACACAAAGGCTCTGCGTTTGGCAACATTCAAATGCCATCACAGCCAACACAGGAAATGTTCGAGAATCTTTTAAGCTTCGAGTTGCAAAAAGCGGAGGATAACCAAAGTAATCCCGACCTAAGTCTCCCCTTGAGGGGGATGAGTGGAATTTGGCTTGAAGATGAAAGCCAGCGCATAGGCAACTTAAATATTCCGATGGGGCTTTGGCAAACGATGCGCAATTCCCCGTTGTATTTTCTGGAAATTCCTTTTGAAGAAAGGCTCAACTACATTGTTGAAGAATATGGACGAGGCGATCTTCAAAAATTAATTGGCGCTACTCAACGCATCAGCAAGCGGCTGGGTGGATTAGAAACAAAAAGTACAATTGCTTTCCTGGAAGCAGGCAATATAAAAGAAGCCTTTCGTATTCTGCTTCATTATTACGATAAACGGTATTTAAAAGGCTTACACAATCGGGAAGACGCTGCAGCGTTATTAAACAAAATAGCCTGCGAAAAAGTAACGACTTTAAATGCGCAAGCATTGCTAAACCAATATCAAACACTATGAGATTTCTTTTCGTTCTTTTCTTTATAGCCTTTGTAAACCTTTTATCTGCGCAGGTAATTAGTGGTTTATATTCTGGGACGCTGATAAATGACAGCACAAAAAAAGAGCAGAGTTACGAGTTAGCCTTAAGTGAATACCGCGGAAAGATCACAGGTTATTCTTATACCACATTTGTACGCAATGACAGCTTGTTTTACGGAGTAAAAAGAGTGAAGGCTACACGCAAGGATGGACAACTTGTTGTAGAAGATGATAAGATGATCGTTAATAATTTTCCCGAATCTCCTGCAAAAGGCGTTCATCAAACAAACTATATACAACTTACCAATGAAGACACATTACGAACGGCTAACGGAACGTGGAAGACCAACCGCACAAAAATTTATTATGCGCTTTCCGGCGGTGTTGAAATGAAGTTGGAAAACGACAGCACTCATTCTGCATTGATAGCACAATTAAAAGAATTGAATATTATTTCTCAACCAAAATATGCTGATGCAGAAGTTAACACGCAGGCGAAAGAAAACAAGGTAAATCCCGAAATAGAAAAACCTAAAAACGAAACTGTAAAAAACAAACCAGCACAAAGTAAACCGACAACCACTCTGCCGGCAAAAAATGAAGTTGTTTCTATTCCATATACACAAAGGAAAACCAAACCGCTGCAAACAATTGAATTATCGGCCGACACCTTGCAGCTTTCCTTTTATGATAACGGTGTAATTGACGGTGACTCTATCAGCGTTTATGTAAATGGAGAAAGCATCATCAGCAATAACAAGCTCACAGCAACGGCCACCAAAAAAACAATTAAGCTGCCCAATGTAGAAACTATTGAAATCATCTTAGTAGCAGAAAACTTAGGCACCATTCCGCCCAATACAGGCTTGTTGGTGATAAAAGACGGCGACAAAATTTACCAGGTAAATTTTAGTGCAGATCTGCAAACCAATGCTGCTATTATTTTTAAAAGAAAATTGCAATAGCAATTACACGAATTTTGCGCCGTTATGGAAGAACAAATCAAACTCACACAATATTCAAAAGGCGGTGGCTGTGGTTGTAAGGTTGCACCATCGGTGTTGCAACAAATTTTGCAAACACAAAATAAAACTCCCTTTGAAAACTTATTAGTAGGCAACGAAAGCAGTGATGATGCAGCAGTATATCAAATCGATAATGAAACAGCAGTTATCTCCACAACAGATTTTTTTCTGCCCATTGTAGATGATGCTTTCGACTTTGGCAGAATAGCCGCAGCCAATGCCATCAGCGATGTGTATGCTATGGGAGGCATGCCGCTCATGGCCATTGCTATTTTAGGCTGGCCGGTGGAAAAGCTTTCTGCCGATGTTGCGCAAAGGGTTTTGGAAGGAGGAAGAGCTGTTTGTGCAGAAGCGGGCATTCCATTGGCAGGCGGTCACACTATCGATTCTAACGATCCCATTTTTGGATTGGCTGTTACAGGAACGGCTTCAGTAAAAAATTTAAAACAAAACAATACGGCGAAAGCCGGCGATTATTTATTGTTGACCAAACCCATTGGCGTTGGGCTTTTATCAACCGCACTAAAAAGAGGTGTTTTACAGGAACAGCATTACAGTTTATTGATTGGACAAATGACGACACTTAACAAGGCTGGTGCAGCGTTGGCCAAAATTGAAGGTGTTCACGCCATGACCGATGTAACAGGTTTTGGTTTGTTCGGACATTTAATTGAAATGGCGGAAGGCAGTGATCTGAGTGCAGTGTTAAATTACGGCGCTATCAAAAAATTAGATGGCGTTAATGAGTATTTACAACAAAGAACTATTCCCGACGCTACTTTTCGCAACTGGAATAGCTACAGCAATAAAGTGCAGTTTGAAAAAGGTGTGAATGTGATGGAAGCGTTTAATCTTTTACCCGATCCTCAAACAAATGGTGGGTTGTTAATTGCCGTCGCTGAAGATGCGTTGCAGGAAGTGGCTGACATGTTAGCCAATATGGGTTTGTCAGATTATACACAACCTATTGGAAAATTTATTGCGAAAGGCGAAAAGGTTATTTTGGTAAAACCTTAATTGCCACTTTACAGCGCATCAATTTTTGCTGCCAGTTTCCTGTCTTTGTCTGTAACAACATCTCCGGCATCATGCGTGGAAAGCCAGACCTCTACTGTGTTCCACACGTTCGTCCATTTGGGATGGTGATTCATTTTTTCTGCTATTAAAGCAACTCTCACCATGAAAGCAAAAGCTTCGCTAAAGTCTTTGAATTCATATTTGCGGTAGAGCGTATTATCTTTTTCTTGCCAGTTCATGGTTAGTAGTTATTTGTTCACAGAAAGCTACATCAAAAAACCAAATGCTCTTTGTTCTTTATTTTTTCGTTTGTTAGCTCAATAACAAGCTGTACACCATTTACCATTCGAATGGATTGTACCAGTTGCTGTAATGATTCGTCTGAAACGAAATCGTCTTTTAACAGCCATAAAAAATCCAGATGTTTCAACTCTGGCAAAAGATATTCTCCGTCGTGATGGTTTTTATACAAATAATGTTTGAGGCAGGTGGCAGGCTCGGGATATTCGTAGATAGTAAAAAAATAATTGCGCTCCTTTTTCTTTAGTTGAATTTCAAGTTCGTGATTAATGCGAAAATCAATACCTAACAAACTGTTGAGTTGCCAACAAAACTGGTAATCTTTTATAGGGGCCATAATACCCAGCAGTTTCGTTTCTTCAAAAAAACCCTCGGTAAGATCTTTATTATCCAGTGCAAATTTCATCTGATATTGATTGTTTTGGTTCTTGCGAAGAATATTGGTTAATACTCAAGATTTAAAAGTGCCAATAGTTCTTTTCTAATAATGAATTTTATTTTACGGCTGCGAAAAGTAAAATACTAAAACTCTACGGTAGTTGAAAATGGCTTGTTTGCTCTTGTATAACCTACTATTGCCTTGTCTCCTTTTTTAAATTTGCCCAGCGCCTGCATGTAGCTTTCCAGCGAGGTTACTTTCACATCGCCAAGAGCCGTAATGATGTCTCCTGTTTGCAATCCGGCTTTTTGTGCAGGTTTGTTATCACTTACGCCATCTACCCGCACCCCGGCACCAGCAAAAGCATAGTCGGGCATTATACCAAGTGTTACACTAAACCTTGCTGAAGTTGTTGTTGACGTCTCTCTTGTTTTGCTAAACCGTAACTTTTCTTTTTGCTTATCGGCGGCTTCTATCAAGCTGTAAATATGCTTTACCACATCCATTTCGCCAGCATAGTTGATTTTATTATAATCATCTGTTGGTTTATGGTAATCGCTGTGCAAACCGGTGAAGTAAAAAAGCACCGGAATATTTTTTAAATAAAAAGATGTATGGTCGCTAGGGCCCGTTCCACTGGAGTCGAAGCGGAAAGCCATATCATTTTTGTATAATTTGTTTTTTCCTTTCTGATTATAAAAAACGCCCCACGAAGGCGACGTGCCATAACCACCAACTGTTAGTACATGTGCCGAATCACTTAGCCTTCCCACCATATCCATATTGATCATGTAGTTTATAGTATTCAGATCAATGGGAGAATGCTCTATAAAATATTTAGAACCCAGCAGTCCTAATTCTTCTCCTGAAAATGCAATAAAAAGATAATTGTTGTTTTTAAGCTTTGACTCTTTTAGCCGGTGGGCCAGTTCAATTAAAGCCGCTACGCCGCTGGCATTATCATCAGCACCATTATAAATTTGGTGTTTGCTTGCTACTTCTCTTGCATTACCATCTTCTCCGTAACCTAAATGATCGAAATGGGCACCAAGTATAACTGTGGTCGGCGCTCCATTATCTATAAGTCCAATTACATTTTCACCGTTTCTTTTCTTCTCGGAAATGCTTGTTTTCAATTTTATGTCAAGCGTAGCCGATTCGTCGGCGAAGTATTTTTTGGAGGCGTTGGTTGTTATATACACTACGGGGATAGATATAGTAGCCACCCTTTCTTTATCATCGAATCTCAATCCGTCTTCTTCTGTGGATGTATTGTAAATAAAAAACGCTGTTGCGCCCTTTTCTGCAGCTTCTTGTGCCTTAGCCATTACAGCTTCATTCAAATTAAAATGAGGATTGGATGCGTTTGTTTCCAGTAATTCTTTCAGATTGTAAAACCAGGGCATTTTCGGTTCCTGCAATGTAAGTGAAGGCAATGCTTCAACTGTTGCATTAGCACTGTATATCAAAGGGAAAAAATCCTTATCTAATGTCAAAATTTTTCCGTCTATTGTTAAATATGTCGAAGGGTCTATTTGTTTTCCTTCATTTACTTCAAAGGGCTGAAAAAATTCACTTACACCTTTTGGCTGAAGCCCTATCTTTTTAAACTCGTTGCTAATGTATTCTGCGGCCAGCTTTTCTCCTGGTGTGCCGGTTCTGCGGCCTTCCAGTTTATCATCGGCCAAATACTGAATGTGTGTTTGCAGGTTGGCTATTGTTTGTTTGTCTTCCTTTTTTAATTTCTGCGCCTGGGCAAACGTTGAAGCAAAAATTAAAAGAAGTAAAAGGTGTTTTTTGATCACGGTATTTGATTTTCTAATGAACAATAACAAAATTATCCAAAGCCTTCCGTCATCAGACGATAAAACCATTTTTTTGATTGCCCTTTTTTCCTTAAGCTTTCACTAAAACTTCCAATATCGTAAATGGTTGCCGCCGGGGCAGGTTACCTTTGCGCCGCTATAGAGTGGCTAAAAAAACAATTCATATTGCTTTAGTAGGGAATCCTAACAGCGGAAAGACCTCGTTGTTCAATGCCCTTACCGGCCTGAATCAGAGAGTCGGTAATTTTCCCGGAGTTACGGTTGATAAGAAAACGGGGCATACTTCTATTTCCGATGCCATCACCGGCAATATCATTGACCTGCCGGGCACATACAGCCTTTACCCTAAGCGATTAGATGAATGGGTGAGCTATAAGGTATTGATGAACCAGGACAAGGACATTAAGGCCGATGTATATGTAGTAGTGGTGGATGCTTCAAATTTGAAACGGAATCTTCTTTTTTGTTCCCAAATACTGGATTTGAAAAAGCCCGTGGTAGTGGCCTTAACAATGTTGGACCTGGCCAATAAGAAAGGAATTGAAATTGATCTTCCGGAATTGGAAAGAGAACTGGGTGTGCCGGTAGTTTCTGTTAACCCGCGAAAGAATAAAGGCATTTCGCAACTCAAAAAAGCGATTGACCTTACAGCTTCGCTCTTGTATAAAATTCCGGTTCGTGACTTTATTGAAAATAAAGCTTTAGCTGCAGCGCCTATTGAAGATTTGAAAAAAGCAGTTCCTGGTGTCAGCGATTATTCGGCGATTCATTACCTTATTAACCACGAAGAGTTTGAGCTGAATCATGGCTTGCAGGAAGTAATTGAAAACATCGAACGCAAGCATGCTTTTAATCCTACCAAAACACAGGCAACAGAAATCTTGCAGCGCTACAGCCGCATTAAGCATATTATGCAGGTAGCAGTGTCAGAGCCCGATCCTTTGCAACAAACCATCTTAACCGACAAACTGGATAATGTTTTATTGCATCGCACCTGGGGTTACTTGATTTTGCTGGCCGTGCTGTTTATACTATTCCAAAGCGTTTTTTACCTGGCCCAGTATCCCATGACGTGGATTGAGATGTTGTTTTCTTCTGTAAGTACTTCTTTGTCACATTCTTTACCGCAAGTTTGGTGGAGCGATTTAATCATCAATGGCCTGATTGCAGGGTTGAGCGGCATATTGGTTTTTGTGCCCCAGATCATGATTTTATTTGGATTGATAACCTTGCTGGAAGATACCGGCTACATGGCCCGTATTAGCTTTTTAACAGACAGGCTTATGCGAACCGTGGGCCTGAACGGAAAGAGTGTAATGCCTTTGATCAGTGGTTTTGCTTGTGCTGTACCAGCTATTATGAGTGCAAGGAATATTGAGAATAGAAAAGAGCGGCTGCTGACTATTTTAATTACCCCGCTAATGAGCTGCTCGGCACGATTGCCCGTTTATACCATATTAATCGGTCTTGTTATTCCCAATACTTATTTGCTTGGGTTTTTTAGTGTGCAAGCTTTAGTGATGATGGGATTGTACTTGTTGGGGCTTGTGGTGGCTTTGTTGGTTTCGTTTGTCGCCAAATGGTTTATTCATATAAATGAAAGAAGCTTTTTTATTTTGGAACTGCCCACCTATAGACCGCCCCGTTTAAAAAACATTGTTCAAACAATGGTGAACAAGGCCAAAATATTTGTTACCGACGCAGGTAAGATTATTATGGTCATCAGTTTGATACTATGGTTTTTAAGCTCTTTTGGTCCGTCTAAAATGAGTACCGTAGAAGAAAGATATAAAACAGAAATAGCACGGCATCCGGCTGCTGCTGACTCTTTACAAGTTGCTATGAATACCGCCAGGCTGGAAAATTCGTATGCCGGTATTTTAGGCAGGGCAATTGAGCCGGCAATTAAACCTTTAGGTTATGATTGGAGAATTGGCATTGCCCTTATTACATCGTTTGCTGCAAGAGAAGTATTTGTAGGAACTATGGCGACTCTTTATAGCGTTGGCGAAGATGACCAGGGATTGTTATTAAGAGATAAGTTACATGCAGCAAAAAAAGAGAATGGTACTCCTTTATTTACGCTGTCAACGGGCATATCACTAATGTTGTTTTATTTGTTTGCTATGCAATGTATGAGCACTTTAGCCATTACCCGTCGCGAAACCAAGTCATGGAAATGGCCTGTTATTCAATTTACATATATGACCACCATTGCTTACATCATGAGCTTGATCGCTTATCAATTGCTAAAGTAATTCCATAACAGCTTTGATATTTTTCGTGTCAGTTCCCATGCTTCGTTTGTCGCTCTGTTCCAGCTTGTATCTTTGTTATTTTTGGTACAGATGCAAAAGATATAGCGGGCACCTTTGCCATTCACAAACAACACCTCATCTCTCGTTTCGTCAACAGCCCCGCCTTTGCTGGCTACAAAAACATCAGACGGAATTTGCGAAATGGCGTATTCATCCCAAAAGTTTCTCCCGAGCAACCGGAGCATTTGTGCACTTCTTTCTTTGCTGATAATTTCACCTTTTACAATTTTTTCCATCAATGTAGCCATTTCTTTGGGTGTCGTTTGTCCCCAACCATACATGCTTCGGTTATTTTCCCGGCCCGGTGTTCTGGAGTTTACTCTTGTTGCCTCAAAGCCAAGGCTATCCAATATTTGATTGATGGCTGTACCGCCACCAGCAAGGCTTTGTAACCATAAGCTCGCGGTGTTATCACTCATCGTCAGCATGAGCATCATTACGTTGGCCAGCTCTATTTTTTCTGTGTCTTTAAACGAGCCCAGAATATCTACGCCGGCATATAAAAGTGAATCTCGGTATTTTAATTCCTGGTGATAATCCAATTCGCCTTTGTTAATCTTATTCATAATTCCTGTGAGTATAGGAATCTTTACCATACTGGCGGTTGGAAAAACTGTGTCTGCGTTTATGGCAACAGTTTTGTCGTTTTTAAGGTTTTTTACGTAAACACCTATATCGCCATTGAAACCGTTTATTAATGTTTCAATTTGATGCAGCAATTTTTTGTCTGTTTTTTGCGCAAACAATTCAGTAAAAATAAAAAGACAAATAAGGAAGGATATGACTTGTTTGATCATGTGGTTCAGAAGATTGACTTGTGTTATATTGTTAACGGTCTCAGTTGCCTGATCGTGTTACCAAATTAGATAGGAATTTTTAAATAGCATGAACGGAAAACTGTAGAATTGCCTTCAAGTGCCAATGCCTTTAGTAAATTGGTTTTTACATGTCTTTTAATTTAAAATAAATTTAATGTGTTTTGTTCGCAATTTCTTCCTTTTGTTAATTGCAACCATCTGCTGCTAAATTGAATTTTTTAAATTTATCTCGCTATGATGCTTCGCCACATCCCTTTTCTTAAAAATGTCTTCTTATATAGTATCACTGCTTACGGCGGCCCACAGGCTCATATCGCTATGATGATGAAGATGTTTGTCGATAAAACACCTTATGTCACCAAAGAAGAATTGCTGGAGTACAATGCATTTTGCAATCTGTTGCCCGGCGCATCGTCCACACAAACAGTAACGCTGATT
>JBQCJM010000012.1:0-21955 GCA_051952715.1 Flavisolibacter sp. | reverse complement strand
ATTTAATCATGGGTATAGCGATGCTACAAAAAACTCTTCGGTTCAACCATTAATTATTAAAGAAACAATCATAGAGGACGAGGCGCATATAGGAGCTAACTCCGTAGTTTTAGCCGGCGTACGTATTGGAAGACGTTCTCAAATCGGCGCCGGCAGTGTAGTTACTAAAGACATTCCTCCATTTTCAATTGCCTTAGGCAATCCTGCCCGGGTTGTAAAAAAATTTGACTTTGAACAAAACGCCTGGGTTAAGGTAAATTGACCTTTAACCTAACAAGCTTCTCATTTATTTTCGAAGCTTCAACTTAAGGTTGTTGATTTCTTATGGCCGGCACCATGCCAAATCTTGTTCTCACTTTAAAGAAAAGTTGCTCGGCCGATTTTAAAAGTAAAGCCACGCCGATAACAAAGCAAACGAATATCAGGGCGATTAAAAACTTAAGAGAACTATCATGAACTTTCAGCACCTGCTGCACAAATGGATGCCTGAGAAATCCGTTTACTGCAAAGATATACATGGAAATGGCGCCTATAAACAAAATAGGTTTGGCAATGTAAGCATGATGGAAATATTTAAATTTTTTCAAAAATACGTAGGCATATAAAAAGATGATAGTGATCCAAAACCTTGAAGATACCCAGGCGACCTCCGAAAAATTTCCTAAGTAAAATAAAAAGCAGGCAGCAAGAAGCAACCAAAAAGGCATTTTTAATTTTTCTTTTTTTGCCAATGCCAGGCCAAGTGCAAATACAGGTATATGACCGATTACAGTTGTATTAATCAACCATCCTTTTGAGATCAGCAAATCATTGAAAAATATTTGTAGCAACCAACTTGCCAGTGATAATAAAACTAATGGCGTGATGCCATATCTATTGAACAGGTTCCTTAATAATGGAAATAATAAATAAAACTGAACGATCATTGAATAAAACCACCAAGGGCCAACTAAGGCAAAACTTTTCCCTGGTAACAAATTCGATAAAAGAGAAAGGCGCAAAAGAGAATCGTAATAAAGATCAGGTTGATTAATATTTTCCGACGCGGCAATATTGATTAGTATCACCAAAAGAACAGCCAGCAAAAACGTTGGATATAATTTTGCGATCCTTCCTTTTACAAACTTCCAGTAATGGATTGTTCTGTTTTCGTAAGAAAGATATAATCCATAAGCACTTAAAAATACAAATATCTGAACGCCATAATGCCCCAGATAAGAAAAGAGTAAGCCCACATCGTTAAACAGCCCGGAAAAAAAATGACTGGTGAAAAAAGTATACTTGTCTGCGTTAAATCCAAACTCATTCTCAATATTCCACGATGGGAAAACGTGAAAAAAATTATGCAGAACGATCATTAAAATAAAAATAGCCTTTAAAACAGTAGTATCTGTTTTCGAAAGTTGTTTCCACTGCAAACCAAAAGGTTTATTTTTCTCGGTATTCACTATAGGCTGTTTTTAAGGTAAGTTTATTTTTTTAAAAGATCATCAATAAAAACAAGTTTGGTATGTTGTGTTTTGAGAAATGATTTTTTTGCTTTTTTAATTTTAAACAAAGCCATTACCTGTCGTAAAACAAAGAATGGCATCATAAACAAGGCCTTTATATAATCTTTATTTTTTCCCTTTATGATTACAATGGTAAGAAAGGAAAGGAAAAACAATGCAAGCGCAATTATCCAAGTATAAACAAAAGCCCTATTTATAAAATAATCTGTAACTGCAAAAAGAATGGCACAGCCCATTACAATGAACAAAGGCGGACGCATTGTAATAAAACCAAAGTAAATGCGATTGGGGCTTATCTTTTTTAAGCCGTCTAAAACTATAGCAAAATTGTCGCCGAAGTATTTGAAATAAGAGCTGATCCATCTTGTTCTTTGGTTCTCCAAAGATTTGCCCGAACTGATTTTTTCATCGTACAAAATAGCTTCTGGCGCAAAAGCAATTTGCTTTACTCTTCTCACCAAATGCGATTGTAGTTTTTTATCGAATCCCCCCAAAAAATCGTTGTATTCAACTTCATTATATAAATCCAGGTCAATAGCAACACCTGAACCCCAAATTGCCGATGACAAACCCGCCATCATTCTTACATCTCTGTCTAAAAAGAAATTGAATACGTCACCGACGGCGTCCATTCTTGCATATGCGCTGTCAACATTTTTAGGTTTGAAATCGGCTTGCACCACTTTGTAGCCTTTTTGAAAATGCTTATTGATAACATTAAGAAAAGCAGGATGAATTAAATTGTCTGCATCTAAGATAATTATGGCATCGTGCTTTTTAATGAACTGCGAAAGCCCGTAGCGAATGGATTTTATTTTGGAGTGCAATGCCGGCAAAGGCGATAAAACCTTAATCCTCGGATCTGCAAATTGAAGGTTTGTGATTTCGCAATCGTCTGCTACAATATATACAAAGAAGTTTTGATAGTCCTGTCTTTGAATAGAATCTACAAGCGGGAAAATAAATTCTGTTTCCTGGTGGGCTGTAATAATAATACCAAATTCAAAGTTTTTGTCGGTTACTGCTTTTCGTCGTTCATAAGGACTTGGTATTTTAAAGAGATTTATTACGCCGTAAATCAGCAATGAAAAAAAAGGAACAAGCACATACAAAAGAAAAACCAGTTGAATCAATAAAAACAGATAAAGGCATATTTGAATAATAGCTTGCATACGGTTAATTGGGTATAAAATTGCTGTTTTAGATTGATTCCATCATTACAAATTAGTTAATGCTTTTTCAAAGCTGAAAGAAGTTAAACTATTACATCTTTAACTTGTTCTCTTTTTGCTTTTTCCCACAATACAGTTTGATTTCCTTTTATAAATCTGAGGAAACCCCTGTATAAAGAAATATTTATGAATACAAAGTAATAGGGTGCATACAAAAAGCTTACCCTTATTTTATTGACGTAAAGTAACCACCCCAAAAGAGCCGAAACATAAAAAATGATTTGAAGCAATAGAATTGCAGCATAGAAAAAAGCATTATCGTATAAAACAATAAAAATATTGCTCAATAAAATCAACGGAAGAAATAACGGGCAAAAGGTCCAGCGCAATACCCGATGCGAAATGTATTGAAAAGAGAGCTTTGGGTACTTAAAGATATTAAGCAGGTCTCTCAAAATATACATCGATTGAAAGCCACCTGCACTTATGCGTATTTTTCTTTTTTGCTCTTCTTTAATAGAGGAAGAACCAGTTTCCATGGCAAACGCATCAGCTTCATAGGCTACGCGGTACCCTTTCTGGCAAATGCGTAACGAGATGATAAAATCATCCAGCAAAACATTATCACCCGGATATTCATATAAGTCAGTTTTAATGGAAAACAATTCTCCGGCGGCCCCAACAACCGTGTAAAACTCCCAGTCTAATTTTTTCAAAAAAGATTCATATTTCCAGTATAGTCCTTCTCCTGCCCCCGCAACCGAATTGTCTTTGGATTGAAGAACTTTTTTCTCGCCTGCAACGCCTCCTACTTGTGGATCGATATAGTGCCTTACAATTTTTTGAATGCTTTCGGCATTCAAAATAGTATTGGCATCAGAAAAAATTACATAAGGCGTTTCAACAAAAGACATGGCCCTGTGCATAGCAGCAATTTTTCCTTTCCTGGAATTTATATGCAATAGTTGTATCTCTGAAAACCTGCTTACGATCGTTGGTGTAGTATCTGTCGAGCCATCTGTAACAAAAATGATTTTTAATTTTTCTTTTGGATATTTTAGTGCAAGCGTATTTTCAATCTTTTTTGTAATGAAGTCTTCTTCATTATATGCCGCTACCACAATTGTCACAAAAGGAAACATTTCGACTTCTGGATTTACGTTCCGCTGAACACGATTTATAACTCGTTTCAACTTAAGCAAGATGTATAGCAATATGCCATATCCTATATAACTATAAAAGGTTATGACGAGGCCTGCGAAGAAAATTAATTTTATCCAAAACATAACCGCGTCAAGATATAAAGAAATTTCATTCGGTCGCTGCGCTTTCTCATATTGTTGTGCGAATAAATTACATGTGGTGTTCAATTAATCTTGGGTTTGTACGATTGCTTTTTTGCTAGGTATAATACATTGTAATAAGTATTTACTAAGTATTATTACTAATAGGAAAAGTAGGTTTTGTTTTCTAAGTTTGTTCTACGTAAAACCTGGATTTAAAAATATTATTTCGGATAATTTTTTTGAATCTTAATCCAATAATCTAAATATCCTATGAAGCATGACGTACCGTCATTTACCTGCCTTGGGCAAAGTGTTCTTTGTTGCTTTCTTGTGTTTTTCTTTTTCCTCAAATGTGTTTTCGCAAACCTTAAAGCAAACGCCTATAACTGACAGCGTTAATTATGCTATAGGCGGCTATTACGAATGTTTGCCAAATGATTACAATGACAGTGCTGCAAAAAAATACCCTTTAATGATTTTTTTGCATGGAATTGGAGAACTGGGTGATGGTTCGCAAACTTCATTGCCGCAAGTTTTAAAGAACGGCCCTCCAAAACTGATCAATAGAAATCTTTTTCCAGATTCATTTGTCGTGAATGGGAAGGCCTATTCTTTCATTGTTATTTCACCGCAACTAAAAAATAATTACCGCAATGCCGATGTGGTAAGTACATTGATAGATTATTGTGTAAAAAAATATAGAGTGGATGAAAGCCGGATTTATTTAACAGGCTTAAGCATGGGGGGTGGTATTAGCTGGATCTATGCTGCCAAGGCTGGTGATGCTGACAGACTTGCTGCATTGCTGGTTGTGTGTGGCAACACAAATGCCAGTTCAACGGGGATTGCAAATATTGCAACTTCAAACTTGCCTACCTGGGCTACGCATAATCTGGATGACCCAACTGTACCTTCTTACAATTCTATTAATTGGATCAATGGTTTAAATGCTTATACGCCTGCCATCAATCCAAAAGCTTTACTCAATATTTTTAATTCAGCTTCGCATGATGCGTGGACAAAAACTTACGATCCAAACTTTAAACCAAACGGTTTGAATGTGTATGAATGGATGCTCCAGTATCAAAGAAATAACAGCGATACTATTGTTGCTAATCAACCACCAATAGCTAATGCAGGAGCGGATACTATAGTTACACTGCCTGTCAATGCTGTGAACTTGAAAGGAACTGGTATTGATAACGATGGAACAATCGATGCTTTTGAGTGGACACAATTGTCTGGTCCGGCTGAAGCTACATTAACGAACACTAACCGATCTGATTTATCCGTTACAGATCTTCTGCAAGGTGTTTACATATTCCGCTTAACCGTAACTGATAATTCCGGAGCAAAAGCCACTGATGATGTTCAGGTGCTTGTTAATGCTGCAAAAATCAATGGCATTGCAAACGCAGGTAAGGATACATTGTTCTTTAAAAATCAAACAAGACCTGACAGTGTTTTATTAGATGGAACTGCTTCTTCTGATGCATCTTCTTATATATGGGCAAAGATCAGCGGTCCGGGTTCTCCTGTTATAAGTAACGCAACAGAAGCAAAAACTTATGTTACAGGTTTTGAAGAAGGTGTATATGAATTTAAACTTACTGTTAATGGCTCAGCAAGTGATACAGTGACAGTGACGGTGAGAGACTGGCAGAAAAAAAATGTAAGTCCATGCAGGCCTGGTGGTGGAAAGTCTTTTGTGGTGCCGGTTAGTAGCGATGGAAAATATAACCGTCTATATATTAACCGGGATAATTTGGTGGGGGAACGAGTTATGGGTGGCGATACTTTGTTTTTTAAAGGCGGCACATATTCAGCTTTCGAAATTGGTGACTTTGGTGGGGGATATGGTTGTCCTGTTTACGTGTTACCTAAGGATGCTCCTGTAATTGTAAAAGAAGGTTATTTCAGAATTGCAATTCGTGATAGCAATGTTGTTCAGCACGTGGTTATGGATGGTACCAGTTTGCGCAGCAAAGGAATTCCTTATGGTTTTATAATGGATAATAGCCGCCTGCCATTGGGTAATGTTCCTTATTCAAATTTAGTAGCTGGCTGGGTTTCTAACTTTACACTTAAGGGTTACCGTTCTTATAATACAGGAATTCTTCAAATTAAGCTGGATGCCCGGGAGCCTGCCTTTGGACGATATGATAAGTTTATTGAAAATCGTATCATCTTGTCTGATAACTTCATCAATTACTCTACCGCTGAAGGATTATATATAGGTCATACAGCGCCAGAAGGAGGGCAGGCCGGAAATCCGTACGGACCGCCGCCCCGCATGGACAGCGTAGAAATTAGCAATAACATTATAATGAATTGTGCATGGGACGGTATACAATTAGCCAACGCCAGAAGCAATGCACTTATAAAGAACAACTTTGTATATAATACAGGCTTATTGAACCAACCTTCGCAAAGAGCTGGTATATTATTGGGCGGTAATGCCAGTGGTAATATTGACAGCAATATCGTTATTAATGCTAAGGGCTCGGGCATTCAGGTTTTTGGGTATGGTCAATCGAAACTTACCGGTAATGTTATAGACAGTGTTTATTCGGGTGAAAAGAACGGTGATGGCATTTATCAGAGCTACATTGCCACAAGTCCGGAGGAGAATGTTCCTCTTTCAGTAAATAACTACGGAAATTTATCAAGCAGGATCGAACGTAATCATATCATGGTGGCTAATAATAGTAAAACAATGACGCCAGGTTCTGATCACGATAATTATTTTATTCATCCTACAGAAAAAATAGCCAATAGTCTGGTTGTTGATAATACTGGCGGATCAATTTATAACAATACAGTTATTAATTATTTCCCTTTTAAGGTTCAATCTATTTCAATGACTGGTATAGGTGTGAACATTTCGATGAAGCAGGGAAATGCTACCGGAAGCTTTAGCAGTGTTAAACAGACAATTGACTGGCTTTTCAGCAGGCTAAAAGATACTTCTGCCACCAATCAGCCTCCTGTAGCGAATGCGGGGTCTGACAAGACTATTACTTTGCCCACGAGCAGTGTAACTTTAAGCGGAAGCGGCAGTGATGCCGATGGCAGCATTAGTAAATACGCCTGGACAAAGACAGCAGGACCATCGGGTGCTGTTATCAGCAGTCCTTCCTCTGCCAGTACCTCTGTTACAGCTTTGGTTCAGGGCAGCTATACCTTTAGACTGACAGTTACAGACAACGGTGGAGCTACAGCCTATAATGATGTTAACGTAACAGTGAATGCACCGATCAATAAATTGCCAAATGTTGACGCAGGAGCAGATAAAACTATAATCTTACCTGTAGATTCTGTGTTATTACAGGCAAGCGCAATAGACACTGATGGCACTATAACCACTTACGCATGGCGAAAAATTAGCGGGCCAGACTCTTTTGAAATTATCAATCCTTCTCAATCAGAGACTTTGGTAAAGTCGCTTGTTTATGGAACATACAATTTTGAAGTTATGGTTACGGATGACAAGGGAGCCGTGGCAAAAGATACAGTATGGGTTAAAGTAGATACTTTAGGAGGACGGCTAAATATGGCGCCTACTGCGTCTGCGGGTGCTGATCAACAAATAAACCTTCCAGCAAATACAGTTTTATTAAGCGGTTTAGGAAAAGATGCTGATGGAGAAATAAAAGCGTATCAGTGGAAAAAGATAAACGGGCCACAATCCGGAGTAATAGTTGATTTTACGGCGGCACAGACAGAAGTGAGATCTCTTGTTCAGGGAATCTATCTTTTCGAACTGACTGTTACTGACAATGACGGTGCAACCGCAATCGATACTGTTGCAATAACTGTAAATGCAGAAGTGGTTTCTAAAAAACCACCTGTGGCCAATGCCGGAACAGATATCACAATCATACCGCCTGTTGACAGTGTAATTTTAGATGGTCATGCTACCGATGCAGATGGATACATATTAACCTATAGTTGGAAAAAAATCAGCGGCCCTGCGTTATTTACTATAACAGACGTGGCAAAAGCTAAAACAAAAGTAATCGATTTAGTGCCTGGCATATATAAGTTTGAACTTAAGGTTACGGACAATGATGGTCTGGTTGCCAGTGATACTGTTTCAGTAACAGTTGACGCTTCCTTTGCAAAGCTTAGCTTAACCGTAAATGCAGGCCAAGACAGGATAATATCTTTGCCGAAAGACAGCGTACATGTGAAATGCGTAGCTGATGATCCTTTTGGATTGATAACTGGTTATTCATGGAAAAAGGTTAGCGGTCCCAGTCAATACAAAATTGATAGTGCATCTAATTCAAAAACAATAATTAGCGGTTTACAAGCAGGCGTCTATCAATTTGAGTGCACCGTTTCAGATAAATATAACAATGTGATAAAAGACACTGTGCAAATTTCTGTTCGTAATCTTATAAGTTCAAAAGCGTCTGTTTATCCTAATCCGGCTATCAATAGAATAACTCTTAAAATTGAAGCCAACACAGTAGCAAATCAAACCAAGGTTTGTATCTATAATCAGTATGGACAACAGGTATACAGCGAAAGTTTTATGCGTACAGCCGGTACAATTGAAAAAGAAATCGATGTGTCTCTTTTAGTTAAAGGTGTTTATTTTATAGAAACGGGTGTTGATATTAATAATAAGGTAACGCTAAAACTGATCAAGCAATAGAAGAAATTCTTTGCAGGTGAAGGTTTAGCAGGTGTAAGTGTTTAAAATAAAATTGGCCTCAACTTGAGGCCAATTTTATTTTGATTACAATTTTATTATTTGTTGCGTGTCAATTCGCTTCTGATGTTGAGAAATGATCAGATGATATGCTCCCGAAGGCAGGTCAGATATATTCATCGGATAGGTGCCGGCTTGTAAAGACCATTTTTTTACAATTACGCCGCTTGTATTTACTACGTCAATAGTAATGTCATTGTCTTTGGCTACCACTTGCAAAGTATTTGTTGCAGGGTTGGGACCTGTGATAACAAGCCTTGCTCTTTCGTTGCCAACTTGTAGCTTAATTATTTTAGAATAAAAATACTTTCCGTCGATATCAACATCTTTAATGCGGTAATAATTAAAGCTATTACGGGCAGGTGCGGTATGCACATAAGTGTAGTTTGATTCGATGGAAGAATTTCCTTTTGCTGCAACTGTTCCAATAGGTGTAAACTGGCTACCGTTGGTAGAATGTTCTATCGTGAAATGAGATGTGTTCCATTCCTGCAGGGTAACCCAACTTAAATTTACATTACCGTCTTTTTCCGACGCTGTAAAGTCTCCCCATACAAGCGGCAGAGTGCTGGAAATTTTAGTAAGTATTACGTCAGTAGCCGTGATACTCAATGTATAACCAGCAGGGATATTAGCAGCGGCAAAGGTTCCACTAAATGAACCACTCGTATTGGTCATTATTGTATAAGTAGTTAAGGGAGCACTTGGGTTTTCGGTTACGTTTAATATTGTGTTCGAGAGGTTCAAATTCCCGTTAACATCAAGCCTGTCGTTACCAGTACCCGCACCTGACCCATTTTCAATTCTGATATTTAAAGTAGGATTATTTGCATTTAGTGCATTAGGCTTTACCTGTAAAATACCAATAGGATTGCCGGGTGCAATGATACCGTTATTAGTAATACCACCCGAAGAAAACAAAGCAATGCCAATGCCTTGTATAAGGCCGTTATTAATAATCGGTGGTTGTATGTCAATGCTTACATTGGTAGCAAATGTGATGACACCTGTAGAAGAGTTAGTTACAGAGTTAATACCTCCTCCATTGGAGAAAAATTGGTCCACAGGAACAGAACCTGTAAAAGTTCCATTATTTATAAAAGTACCATTACTGAAAACAAAATTGCTCGACAGCCACTGAATGCTTCCATTGTTTGTCAATGTGCTTTGCAAGGTGAATTTATTTTCAATGATCATGTCTGCCGAAGATTGAATGGTGGCAGGTACACCCAATGTGAAATTGTTTCTTGCCGTTAATCGGCCACCACTGTTTATGCTAATTATTCCTGTACCGTTAAGTGTAGCATTCTGTGAAAGATAAAGCTTGCCATCTACATTCAAATCCACTCCGGCACCATCGTTTAATGTAAAAGTAGTGGCAGGTGTGTTGAAGATAGCCAAAATGCCTCCGCTTTGTACCTGCACCTGGTCAATAGTGGTGGCAGTCATTAACCTGATGCTATCGCCTGCCTGGATCGTAATGATACCGTCAGTGCTGCTTGGCGCAACTGCTGCAGCAACCCATGCTGTGCCGTTATATGTTTCCCAACTAGTAGCGTCGCTCCAAAGGCCTGTAGGATTTACGTTGCTTCTATAATCTCCAATAGCTTGTGCATACAAGTTCTGAGATAAAAACCCAGCAAAAAATAATAAGGCGAAAATGGTAAATTTCATTTTCATAGTAGCTCAATTTAAAGTTGAATGAATGAAAAATTATTTCTCGTGAAATACAATGGGGGCTTTCAGGCAGACAAGATTTTAAAAACCGGATGGTTCTTCAAACGAAATTAAAATATAGCTTTTGAGAGGATGATTGGGGAGGTAAAAACAAATATAATATAATTTTTCCGAGCTCTGCAACGGCTTTTTCCAAAACTATCGAAAGGGCTTAAAAAACGTTTTTGTGCCCAATTTCAACATTGGCTTATCGCCGGCAGTATCGCCATAAGCATAGATTTCTTGATATTCAGTTAGAACATGGTTTTCAAGAATGCGTGTTACTTTTTCCTGTCCATGACAGTTTTTTCCTGCAAGTTTGCCTGTGATCAAACCGTTCTTTATTTCTAAACGGCTGGCAATAAGTTGTAGCTGCATTTTTTCCGCCCATTCTTTGATCCAGTTTTCGGGAGATGCCGACACAAGAATCACAGTGCATCCTTTTTCTTTCAATGCATTAATTTCTTCCAATGCTTTAGGACGGATGAGTGCAGGTAAAACAGCCTTGGAAAAAGCTTTGCATTTATCATTGAATTCGTTTTCAGAAATAGCTTTAAAGAAAAAGCTTAAAATCTTTTCTTTGGCTGATTGGTTAGAAATGAGTTTCAACTTGTAGGCAACCAGATATGGGCTATTTAATAAAAAGCCAAGAGAGAAACGCAGTTTGCCTTCGCTGAATTTAATAAATTCAAGGAGTGTGTCTTTGGCAGTAATGGTACCATCAAAATCAAAAAAAGCAATCTCCTTCTTCACAGTTTTTTCTTTTTGAATATACTTTCAGGAATTGAAGTAATGATTAACATGATCCACCGCCAAAACCATTTTACGTAAACAATATTCTTTCTTTTTTTTACGCCGTTGTAAACAACAGTTGCAACGTCTGCCGGATTTGCAGTTAATAATTTAGGCAACTGTAAGTCTTCCGTCATTTTAGTATAAACGAATCCTGGCAAGACAGTTAATACGTGTACCTGGCTGTGAAATAGCTTATTTCTTAATCCGGATAAATAGGCTGTAAACGCAGCTTTTGCACTTCCGTAAATATAGTTGCTTTGTCTGCCACGGTTGCCTGCAACTGAGCTAATGCCAACAATTGTCCCCGATTTTCTGGCTGCATAATCTGCCGCAATGATATTTAATATGGAAACTGCGCCGGTAAAATTAGTATGGATTGTTCTAGAGGTTTCGTTCCAGTCAGTAACTGTCTTATCATTGTCGTTCATGTAGCCTATTACATAAACGCTTACATCGGGCTTGGGTGAAAGTGAGTTATAAAAATCGGCATGCTTATTAAAATCCATTGCATCAAAGGCATGAATGGAGCAACGAACGCCGTAACGGATTTCAATGTCAGACTGAAAAGGTTTTAATTGCCCCGGATTTCGTGCAGCTAATTGCACATCATATTTTTCCGATGCAAATTTTTTTGCAATAGCAAATCCTATATCAGAAGTAGCGCCAAGTATTAAAACTGTTGCCATGAATATGTTTTATCAGATATTTTGAGTAATTCCCAGGCGGTCAGACTGAAAAGAACGGAATTTGAAGGAGGGGTTATATTTCTTGATGATCTCAACAAAATCATTGTATCGTGGATAACCGGCCCGCAACATTTCCGGTTTCATTCTTGCATCCTTGGTCATGTAAATGCGTCCGCCATTTTCAAGTACAATTTTATCCATCTCATCTAAAAACTCAAACAAGCCTTTACGTACCGGTATATCCAACGCAAGTGTAAAACCTTTTTTAGGAAAAGAAATAAGATCATCCTGTTCACCAAAAATCTTCAATACAGCAAGATATGCGCCGAGGTTTTTCTTACCGATTTTTTGGATAATCTCAATTAAGCCTTTTTTGTTTTCCAGTGGCAATACAAACTGGTATTGAACAAAACCATTTTTCCCGTAACCTCTGTTCCAGTGAAGAATAGCATCTAACGGATAAAAGAAAGGATCGTGAGGTACAACAGAATCAATTTCTCTTTTTGTGTTTTTATGGTAATATAAAAAGTTCAGGCATTTGGTAGATATACTATTCAATACAAAAGAAGGCAGATAGAAAGGAATGGAAAGTTTTGATTTGGAAGCCAGTTGTAAGGGGTTGCGTTTTTGTTTTTCATTCAGATCTTCCATTCGGGCATGTTCGCCTACCGCCAATATTCCCCGGCCAAATGATTTCCCTTTTTTTAACAGGTCAAGAAAAGCTACAGAATAGGTATAATGAGCATACTCTTCAAACAACTGCAGCATGTCTTCAAGGTCTTTTGCTTTAAGTTGCTTTTGCTTGATATAAGATGTTTCTATTTTTTTCAACCGGAACTTGATACGGAGAATTACACCTGTTAATCCCATACCGCCACAAGTGGCCCAGAACAAATCGCTATGGTTTTTTGCAGAGCAGGTAACAATGCTGCCGTCAGATAAAAGAACGTCAATTTCTACAATATGATTTGAAAATGACCCATCCACATGATGATTTTTCCCATGAACATCGCTTGCAACGGCGCCGCCTACAGTAATGAATTTTGTTCCTGGCGTTACAGGCAAAAACCAGCCCTTTGGTATTATTACTTCAAGAATTTTATCAAGTGTTAGCCCAGACTGACATTCGAAAATGCCATGCTCCGTATCGAAAGAAAGTATCTTGTCGTATTTAAGTGTAGAGATGGTATTGCTGGCTAAAGAAGCGTCGCCATAGCAGCGGCCATTGCCTCTTGCAATAATTCGGTCGTGCTGCAAAAGCGTATCGGAAAGTTGTTCAGTAAATGAGAAAGTTTTCTCTTCGGTGTCATACGCCGGGTAGTTGCCCCAGTTCGCAATCCTTTTCTTCATTTAAAAATGGTTATGTCTTTTGTATAAAGAATCAAGTAAAAACTGATTATCCAAAGAAGAATCACAATTTGAATAAAGCGATCTTTATAAAGAATTTTTGTGGGAGAACCCGATGCGGATTGCACAAAAATTATTTGTAAATATCGCATTATGCCGGCTAACACAAAAATGCAGGTATAGTACAATCGATAGGTTCCAAGGCGCAGCAATACTTCCGAAGACATTGTGTACATAAAATAGGCCACAATGATCACAGCACATACCAGCGAGAGTAGAACGTTCAGCAGTTCCAGGTTATAGCCTTTTACAGACTTTCGCATGTCATTTCCAGAAGAAATTTTTAACAGAACATCATCTCTTCTTTTGCCAATGGCCATAAAAATGGCCAAAAGAAATACCATCACAGTAAGCCATTCAGAAAGTCCGGTAACAATGATAACCGCTCCTGCTTTTACCCGCAATACAAAGCCAATGGCGAGTATTATAATATCAAGAACAGCAATGGTTTTAAGTCCAAAACAGTAGGCAAGGTTTAAAATAAAGTAAATGCAAAGAATAAAAAGGAACTTGTCTCTTACAAAATAAGCAATGCTAAAACCTGCCACAATAAGAACCAGGCAAATGATGATGGCTGCGGTTTTTGAAACGACCCCTGAAGCTAAAGGCCTTTTTGATTTTTCCGGGTGTTTCTGATCGTCTTTTATGTCCCTGTAATCATTAATAATGTAAATGCTGCTGGCAATAAAACTGAAAGCTGCAATGCCCATTAATAATGGAGGGTATTTTGACCATTGAAATAATTCGCCTGAAAAAAAAAGCGGAATCAGTAAGAAAAAATTTTTAGCCCAGTCTTTGGGCCGGAGTAATTGAATATAAGCCAAGGCTATACAGTTTACATTGGGCGATAAAAATAAAAGTAATGTTTTAAACTATGCAAGAAAGGTAGAAATAACTAAAATGTAATAATTCAATTATATCTTTCCTGCAGAATTTATTACATGAACCATTTCTCCTTACAAAAAAAAGACCAGCTGCTTTCTTTTGCCGAGGTAACCTTTATTGTTGCTCTGGCTATAGTTCCTTTATTTGTTAGTTTTCCTTATCGTGTAAATATTTTTTTATCGTGGGAAGGTGCTTACAGGTTAAGTGAAGGGCAAATACCGTATAAGGATTTTGGAACACCCCTAGGATATATGTTTTGGGTAATTCCGGCCGCGTTTTTTAAAATTTTTGGTACCCAAATGATCTCTTTAGTAAAGGCGCAGGTATTTATAAATATAATCTCGGGTATTGCTTTTCGTTCTATCTTAAAAAGTTTGAACATTCATCCGGGCATCCGTTTTCTTTCTGTGTGTCTTTATTGCCTTTCTTTTTCCTTTTTTAATTTTTGGCCCTGGTACAATCATACAGTAATTGTTTATGAAATGGTGGGGCTGGCTTTTCTTTTTAAATTTATGTTTGCACGCCCGGCTAAATTCAATTGGCTGTGGTTAGTAGCAAGTGCATTGTTTACTTTTTTTTCTTTTTTTACAAAGCAGGATGGGGGAGCACTTGCCTTTGTACTCTGCTTTTTTCTTTTACTTTATCATTGTATTTACGAGAAAAAATGGTGGCCGCTTATTGCATTTATCCTCAGCTTCCTTGTCATAGCGGCTGCTTTTATTTTGCCCTTGCTGTCTTATAATTTTAGCTATTGGTTTAATATAGGTAAGCCGCCGCATACCAGTCGTGTTGATCTGCTTGATATAATGGACGAGTTCTTTTATAGTTCTCAATGGCTGAAGTTTTATCTTTTTATTATTGCATTATTGGTAATTGCCGGATTTAAAAGTTGGAAGGATTTATTTAGTGATAAAAGATTTTTCACTTTTTTGCTTTTAACGCTTGGCATCATAGCTGAAGCAACTGTCATTCAGGTAACAAGTTACACGCCGCCTGATAACAACATCTTCTTTCACAGTTTTGCATTTGCATTTATTATTTCGGCTCTTGCCGGTTATTTGAATTTTAATTTTTACAAATGGAAGCCTCTCATTTTTTGTGGTCTGGGACTTTTGTTGTGGTGGAGCGGCACCTATTGGAAGTATTTGGATCGCATTTTGGAAAGAGCGACAGACACTGAGGTCGCCAAAACGAATACAGAAGAAAATATAGTTAACAGAAAAACTTATAAAATTGACACGGACGACAATGGCGAATCCATGTCGAAGTGGAGATTCTCAGGTTTAAAATCTTTCTCTAAAATTTACATGCCTCAATCAACTGTAAATGGTATGAACCGGTTGATGAATTTGAAATTAGTAAAAGAAGAAAAAGATTTAAGGGTTTTAAATATGTCTGAGCTAACGCCGCTGGCTGTTGAAATTCCTTTCAAGTTAGAAACAGGTCCTGATCAACCATTATGGTATCACCTGGGTGTTGCCATGTTTAATCAACAGGCTGCCATGTTTGAACAGCGCATTGCTAATAAGGAATACGACTTGGTTCTTTTTGAGTACGTGCCGTCACTAAATAATTTTTATCCTTTCAGGGTTAGAGATTCATTACTGGTGCATTATCAAAAAATAGATTCTTTTAGTGCGCCACGCCGGGGCGATACGCAGGGAACAATTGAAGTATTTTTAAAATAGCGCTTTAATTATCTTTTGCTTTTTCCAATGTATCAATGATTCCTGATAGTTCATCGGCACGATGTTCCCACGAATTTTCTTTTGCCAGGTTTTGGCGGGCTATTTTCTTTTCAAGTGAATCGGTTTCAATTTCCTCTACAATAAATTTTCTGAATTCTTCTTTGGTTTCAGCAATCCGTATGACGCTTTCAAAATCTTTTAAGTGACTGAAATTGGTGGTTACAACCGGGATGCCTGCAGCCAAATATTCATTAATTTTTAAAGGATAAATTCCCTTGTTGAAATCGGTTTTTAAAAATGGAATAATGCCAACGGAAAAATTCCTTACGTATGCGGGAAGTTCTTCAATGTTTTTAGGGCCTTCAAATTTCACATTTTTGTATTGACGCAAAACCTGTTCTCCATAAGCATAATTCACCCTTCCAATAAATATAAACTCAACTTGCGGCAGGCTTTCAATAAGATACTGCATAAGATCATAGTCTGTTCGTTTGTCAATGCTGCCGATAAATCCTATTTGTTTCTTTGGAGGGATTGAAGAATTAAAGGCGGTGCCAAATAGCTGCACATTTGCCGCGTTTTTTACAAGAAAGCAATTGGGCGAAATATTTTTTTTGGTTTCGTAAAGGCCTTGCGAGGTGACAATTACAGCATCAACTATTTTACTAAACTTTTCTTCCATCCAGGCGCCATGTTTTTTTACATAGGTAGCTATTCCTATTTCATCATAGCATAAATAAAGAAGAAGCTTTTCATTTAATTGTTTGCCATTGATCAGGCCCATGGCGGGATTTAAAGAAACTATGTTCACTAAATCCTCGTTCATATTCAGCCTTTTTAAAGATTGGCGTACAACCTTCCGAACCATTAAGCCATTGCATTTTAAAAGGAAATTATACAATCTACCCTTTGGTAAAAAGTTGATGCTAAGGATCATAGGGGGAGTGAGAATATAAATTTCTCCACCTGACTGCAGTGGTACTTTTTTTATTCTGCTTTTGAAGCCAAAAACTTTTTTTACAGGAACATTCTTTTTCTTTTTTATGCCGTCTATTACATCTTTTAGTGTAAAAGGGTTATTAACAAAAAGAACTTTATTACTACTGGCAAGCACTTTCATCAGTTCAACAGTTGTACTTGCGTAATTGCCTTCCCAGGAAGGAGATGATAAACAGATAATGTTTCTACCTTGAATCATAGGGCTTGCAAAATAAGAAAGATATTTTGCAAGCCCTATGACTTTTAAAAAAGCGATGGCCTGTATTAGTCCATCGCTTTTTTAAAAGAGTAAAAAACGAAGCTGTCAATTTGTGACCAGCGTATTTCCACTTACAATCGTTCCCTCCACGCCGCTGGACAAATAAATGGAATGTTCCCAATCGGCGGGTGCGTTAGGTATTAATAGTTTGTTGTTTTTAATAGTGGCCGGCAGGCTATTATCCTTATAACCGCCTATTCTTACTGCTCCCCAGGGCTGCGGATATTTAATAGTGTTGGTGTAAATATTGATTTGCTGCTTGGGGCGTGTTTCGGAAAGGACGATCAGATCATTACAGAAAATTGATTCTGCACCTCTATCGGTACCATTTTTTCCCACACTTGTGATTGAGTTATTATACACATTAATGGTTCCGAAACCAAAAACCTGTATGCCATTACCAGTTCCGTTTTCGATAGTATTGTTATAGATAGCCCCGGTTGTGTTGGCACCCATCAAAATTGCAGCTTGTTGCGAGTACTTGTTAGCTGTACCAAAATTTCGGATGATGTTATCATGAATTTTATTTCCGGTAGTTGCGTTTGATAATTGAATAGCGTCCCACCCGGTATATTCCAGGATATTATAGGCTATCTCGACATTTTGCATTCTTACAGGAAGCGTAGGATCTCCATTTTGACCACCGTCAGGTGCTGTATGACCAATGTACATTGCCTCTCCACGGGTATTATGCACATAGTTATGGTGAATGCTTACATCCTTCATTGTGTAATTGGGAAACTTTGAATAGGGATCATCGGCCACGGGATTCTTTTTAATAAAAAACCCGTTCCCTGTATTCATTGTTTCAGTGTAGGCAATTTCGAAATCAGTGCCAAAGGCCGAAATACCACTACTGGTGAGATTTTTCCCATCTACCTTAAAACCATAAGTAATACCTGAAGCACCGTTGCCTAACAGTTTGAAATGTTCAGGTCTGTTTGAAAACCTGAATTGCCCATTGACAATTACCTGGCCTCCTTTGTTGCGAATAATAATAGGCTTATCCGCCGTGCCTCTAAAGTTTCCTAAATCAATTAAAGAGTAAACGCCTGCAGGAATATTAAGCGTATCTCCAGGCTTTAAATCTGCTATTCCTAATCCATTAGGTAAATAAATGCTTGTTCCTTTAGGATAAATGGTATGACTTGTTGGTGACGCCACAGGCAATTGGGAGTCGCTGGTAGTGCTGCTACTTCCTTCAGTAATGGTAAGCCCGTTCAAATAATTATAAGTAGTGCCTTCTGCAATGGTCACTTTTATTTGACCTGTTGCATCCGGAGAAATTCCGGTAAATACAACTTTATTGGTAAGGTTATTAAATGCTACAACGGATTTGATGGTACCATTAATGGTAAACTTGGTAGAATTATCGGCGTTTCTTCTGCTTGCATAAAATTCAAACCCATATTTTATTGAAGGCGACAGGCCACTGATAGTAAGTGTTCTTGGGTTTCTTGAATAGCTTGTGAAGCGCAATACTTCTGCAGGCGCCATGCCAGCACCATAATAAGTGGTATTATCATTCACATCCATACTTTCACTTAGCTTGAGAGAAACTGTTGAAAGACTTCCGTCAGTGTATTTTAGTTTAGCCGAGGAAACACTGGTTTGATAAGCTAAGCCTACATTCCAGTTGTTCCACTGTGTGTTGGAATAAGCTGCTGTACCACCAAAAACATTTACCTTAATATATCTTGTAGTGCCGGTAGGAACCGTAGTGCTACTTGTATTGTCTGAAGTTGGGGGTAACGTTGTGGAGGAAGGATTTGGAAAACTTGTAGAAGCTCTATCGAATTGATACAGCCATTCCCACATATTCTTTGTACCATTTTTTACCAGGCCTTTATATACGTCATCCCAACCTCCGTGTGCTACGTTGCTGCGTAGGGTCAGGGTAGCTAAACCCGGTACTCTTTTATTCACTTCATCAACCATATAGCCATTGTAGTGTGCATAGCTTATATCTGCTTCACCTACAACGGACCAAAGCGGTGTTTTACTTTGTGTCCACCAATCAAAATTTTCTGTGTCGGCATTTTGGGTAACCCCGGAATTGATAACAATGGCTGTAATTTTTTTCGAAACATCAGCACTTACATCTAATTGCGATCCATAAGCGGCCCATCCGCCTGCATCTATACCTGTTATATATACGCGGTTTGCATCTATGCTCCACCGCTTTTGAGCTTCTTCAAGTATGCCTGGAATCCACTCAGGCATTACACTGTAAGAGTTTCTTTGTGGGGCTATCATTACAAAATCGAATGGCGGACGATAGCCATCTTTTAAAACTTTTGGAAGGCCTGTGGTATAAAGCTTATTAATATCGGTACCAGCTTCTCCTACACCATGCGTGTAAATAACCAGCGGATATTTTTTGGTGGTAGCATAATTAGCGGGCAAATAAATAACTGCATTTCTGTAATCTGTTTGGCTGCCTGCTTGTACGTCTACCTTATCAGTATAAAGTTTTTGAGCATTAATAACAAAAGATAAACAATTAAGCAAGAGTAGAAATAGGATGGATCTGATGGACATTGGCGACTTTTTTCCCTGCCCTCACAAAAGTCTGGCCAAAAGCACATTACACATTTAAAACGTGTAAAAAAAACTAAAACAAAGTGATTTTAATCAAAACACGCTAAAAGTTTTCCATTAATGATGAGGTCGCAATTACTATTGATGAGCTTATAAGAAGAGCCATAAACAATGTTTTTTTAAATGTTAAAAAATTATTTAAAAAGCCCTGAATTGCCTTATGGATAAGGGTTTTAGTATGTGCATTAACAATAAAAAAACAGTATGAAGTAAAAAATGGCACTGGTAAGTTTTTTCTACAAAAAATTGGTATGGTTTATGCCAGATGGGGCAAAAATAAAACACCTAAAAAGCAGAACATGAAAAACCTCAAGCCACTTGTACCTATAGCAATTATGCTATTGACTTTTTCTTGCAGAAAGAATGATTTTAGGGAAGAAGCTCCGGAAGTACTCCAAACAACAAATGAATTAAGTGAAGCAGCCCCTACAGTTGCTGAAACATGGCAATCTCCTTCTAACTGGGAGCAGTCAAAACAAAAAAAGTACACAGTTTTTTATACCAAAATCAATGATAAAGCTATAACTGCAGATGTTGTTGCGAAAGGTCTTGTGTTGGCCTATCAAAAAAATGGTGAAGCTGTTCAATCGCTTCCATACGAAAATAAAAAGTCTTCATCTTATTGGTACCATCAAATTTCAGAGGGAAGCATTTTGATTTTGTGCGATTCTTATGGAACCTATTCTCCTGCTTCCGGAAACTCTTTCACTTATCTGGTTATTACACCCGATGAATTAAAAACGCTTCAGGCAAATGGCCACTCGGTTGGAGATTTAATGAGTTTGTCTTACGACCAGGTGAAGTCACTTCTCAATTAGTTCTATTGAACACAAAGAAATTCTCCCACTTTTTAATGGATCAAAGAAAAACTAAAAGAATTATGAACAAGCGCCAAAGTATCCGTTTTGTACTCGCTTTTATGGCATTTTTATGTATTAGTTTTTGCCAAAAAGCTTCAGCCCAGGTACAAACACTTCGCTACAACACTTCAATGATTGCTAACTCAAAAGGTTATATTGAATATTTGCCTCAAGGCTACAGTGCATCAGGAACAGCCACTTATCCACTTTTGATTTTTATTCATGGAATAGGTGAATTAGGAGATGGATCAACACTTAACCTGCCAAAGGTTATGCGTAATGGTCCTCCCTTATTGATTAATAAAGGAACATTTCCCGTTTCTTTTACTGTAAATAACCAAACTTTTAAATTTATAGTTCTCTCTCCTCAATTCGTAAAATGGCCGTCGGCTGGTGATATAAACGGAATAATTGATTATGCGCTGAGTCATTATAAAGTAGATGCAAGCCGTATTTATCTTACGGGCTTTAGTATGGGTGGAGGGGTAGTTTGGGCTACTGCCAGTGATGCTGCACTTTATAATAAACGTATTGCTGCGATTGTGCCAATGGCAGGTGCTTATTCAGCTACCACTGCAAGAGCTAATGTGATTGCCGATGCAAACATCCCCGTTTGGGCTGTTCATAATAACCAGGATCCAACAGTTCCTGTTGCTTATACTAATAATTATGTGGCTTATATCACAGCAAGAAATCCTTCTTTGCCTGTAAAAAAAACCATTTATACCAGTACGTCGCATAACTGCTGGTCAAGAACATACGTGCCTACATACCGTGAAAATGGTTTGAACGTATACGAGTGGATGTTACAGTTTAAAAAAGGCAACATTCCTTCCTCTGCTCCTGCCACCAACAAGCCTCCTGTAGCGAATGCGGGGTCTGACAAGACGATTACTTTACCCACGAGCAGTGTAACCTTAAGTGGAAGCGGTAGTGATGCCGATGGCAGCATCAGTAAATACAGCTGGACAAAGACAGCAGGACCATCGGGTGCTGTTATCAGCAGTCCTTCTTCTGCCAGCACTTCTGTTACAGGTTTGGTTCAGGGAAGCTATACCTTTAGACTGACAGTAACAGATAATGGCGGAGCTACAGCCTATAACGATGTTAACGTAACAGTAAATGCAGCAGTAGTTACTTCACCAACGCCCACGCCATCGACCTCAACGCAGGATGTGAATGTGAATTTGTATGGAGGTTCTTATGCTTACAATAATAGTGAGTGGAACAACTGGAATGTGGTATCTGCTTTGAAGTCATCAGCCTTAAAGTATTCAGATGGTACAGCCTCCACCATTGTAGCTGCTTTAAGTGACAGCCGTGGAGTGAATGACAACTATTCTACCTATGGTGGCAGCATGGCGCCTGAT
>JBQCJM010000011.1:0-5900 GCA_051952715.1 Flavisolibacter sp. | reverse complement strand
TTTCAATGTTCTTGTTTTTGTTTTATCTATTTATGTAATTGTAACACTGATCATTGATGCATTTAGCAAACTTTCTCCCGAAACCATAAAATTGTTACGCGACATTGATTATGGCATTTGCGTTATTTTCTTTGCCGATTTTTTGATCCGCTTTTTCTCCGCAAAAAACAAATGGCATTATATGCGATGGGGCTGGATAGACCTTATCTCCAGCATTCCTCTCTTCGAGCTTTTTTTAGCAGCCCGTCTTTTTCGCATTGTACAGTTATTAAGAGTGTTAAGAGCATTTCGTTCCGTACGTTCACTTACCAAATATTATTTCAGCAATAAGGTAAAAGGTGCTTTCACTTCTGTGGGCATCATCGCCGTATTGATGGTTATTTTTTCGGCCATCGGCATTTTGAACGTAGAAAAAGATGCCCCACACAGCAATATTAAAACGGCAGGCGATGCTTTGTGGTGGGCCTATGTTACCATTACTACTGTGGGTTATGGAGACAAATATCCTGTTACGCCGGAAGGCAGGATCATTGCAGTTGCCCTGATAACGGTTGGTGTGGGCCTGTTCGGCACTTTCACTGCTTATGTGGCTTCGTGGTTTGTAGAAAAAAGAGAAGAAGAAGAGCAGGAAAAAGAACGACGGACCGAAGAAAGACGCCGGCTTGATGAAGGCCCAAAGGTGTAATGCATACTATCAAATCACACATCGTTATACTCGCTGATCAGCCTTGCTACTAAAGAAGTCCACCCCGTTTGGTGACTGGCGCCCAGACCTTTTCCTGTATCGCCATGAAAATACTCGTAGAATAAAACAAGATCTTCGTTGCCCGCTTGTTGATAAAACCAATTGTGTTGTTCATAGATCTTGCGTTGTCCTTCCGCATCTTTTGTAAACAGGCTCACCACTCTTTTTGTAAGTTCATGGGCTACCTGGCATAAATTAATTTTATGGCCCGAGCCGGTGGGGTAGTCTACCTGCAAGCTATCGCCATAGAAGGTGCCGTATCTTTTAATAGATTGAATGATCAAAAAATTGATGGGCAGCCATACAGGCCCACGCCAGTTGGAGTTGCCGCCAAAAATATCAGACGTAGAATCTCCGGGATCGTAGCTTATAGAATATTCGTTACCCTCTATCACCACCGAGTAAGGATTTTGCTCATGAAACCTGGACAAAGCCCTTATGCCACCATCCGAAAGAAATGCGTTTTCATCCAGCAGCCGCTCCAAAAGATAAATAAGCCTGTCACGCCGCACCAGCGACAATAGTATTTCTTCACCGTCGCTGCGTTCTTCGTTCGGCCAAAACTTACCATTGTTTTTCCTGTAGTTCTCAAACCAACTGGAACGCTTTTTAAAATCTTCCAGCTTGTCTAATTTATTTTTGCTGATGGTGGATACGGCAAACAAAGAAGTAAGGCCAACAATAGACTGAATGCGCAAAGGCAAAGGCGGTGCGCCGGGAGTGAACAAAACATCGTAAAAGAACTTATCTTCTTCGTTCCACAAATGGTGTTCGTTCAGCGATTCGGCTATAAGTATAAAATGTTCGAAAAACTTGGTCACGGTATCTTCAAACGAATCATCATGCACGGCAATTTCCAATGCTATGTCCATCATGTTCAATGCGTAGGTACCCATCCAGCTGGTGCCGTCGGCCTGCGCCAGCTGCATGTTATCGCCATGAAAGCTGCGGTTGAATACACCAATATTATCGAGGCCTAAAAAGCCACCTTCAAAAATGTTGTTACCGTTACGGTCCTTGCGGTTGATCCACCACGTAAAGTTGATCAGCAGCTTTTGAAATATTTTCTTTAAAAAACCAATGTCGCCCCTGCCTGTTATTTCTTTTTCAATGGTATATACCTGCAAGGCGGCCCACGCATGCACCGGTGGATTTACATCGCTGAAATTCCATTCGTATGCAGGCAATTGCCCGTCGGGTTTCATGTACCACTCCCGCATGATCAGCAGCAACTGGTGTTTGGCAAAAACCGGGTCAACCACCGCCATAGAAATACATTGAAAGGCAAGGTCCCATGCCGCATACCACGGGTATTCCCATTTGTCGGGCATAGAAATAATGTCCTGGTTTTTTAAATGCTGCCAGTCGTGGTTGCGTCCATGCAACCGCCGTTCGCTGAAGGCAGCAATGCCATCGGGCCGGTGCAGCCATTCTTCCACATCAAAAGCATAATATTGTTTGCTCCAGAGCAATCCCGCCAGGGCCTGCCGCTGGATCTGTACCACGTCATTATTAAAGCCCTTTGGCAGAATGGCCGAATAAAAATCATTGGCTTCCTGCTTGCGTGCAGAAAATATTTGTTCAAAACCGGGCTGGAAAGGTTTGCCAAGCTGCTGGTTGCTTAGCCTGCAATAAATGGTTTTGGTGCTGCCTGCAGGTATCCTTAATTTATATACTGCGGCAAACTTTGTCCCGTCTTTTTTATCACGCAGGGCATCACGGTTCTCGCCTTTAATAATGGCATCATGAAAAGCATCCTTCACAAAAATGCTTTCATTGGGCTGGCCGGTTACTTTAAAAAAGTTTGTTTCGTTGTTGGTGAAAAGCATATCCTGCGGCTGCCTGCAATAAAAATAATAATCACCCAGGGCTCTATGTTGGGCCTTTACCGAAGCTGCAGTGTGGTAACTAATGGAAGCCGTATCCGGCGCTGCTTCTTCAATGCCCTGTTTTGAAAACCATAGGGTAGGCAACACGGTAATGCCTGCGGTTTTTATATAGCGGTTGGTAATATCGACCTTAATAAAAACATCGGTTGACGAAAGCTTGGCATAGCTTACCAATACATCGAAATAGCGGTTGTTGTTAAAAACACCCGTGTCCAATATTTCAAATTCGGGTTCGTGTTTACTCCGCTGCCCGTTAGCTTCCCTTAACTGCTGGTAAGGAAATTTTTGTTGCGGGTATTTATATAAATACTCCATATAGTAATGGGTGGGCAGGTTGTCGAGGTAGTAATACAGTTCTTTCACATCCTCGCCATGATTGCCCTCGCCATTGCGCAGGCCAAACAATCTTTCTTTTAAAATATCGTCTTTGCCGTTCCACAGGGCTACGGCAAAACAAAGGTTTTGAAACCGGTCCGAAATGCCGGCCAGTCCATCCTCGCCCCACTGGTAGGTGCGGCAATGCGCCTGGTCGAAAGGAAAGTAATTCCATGCGTTTCCATCATCGCTGTAATCTTCACGCACTGTGCCCCACTGGCGTTCGCTGAGGTAAGGCCCCCATTGTTCAAGCGGTACCGATCTTTTGGCGTTGTCCTCTATTCGTTGCTGTTCTTCCGTCATTGCTTTGTTTTGAACCTGGCATTGGTTCGCTGTGCAAAAAAAGTACAAATAAATTTATGGCGATAACTTAAGTGGCAGCCATGTTTTTTTGAGCAGGTAACAAAGCCAAAGCAAAGATTTGAAGTGGGTAGCGATGGGAGAGGAGGGCTGTCTACGTTATTTGGTTTTTGTTAGAGTTCATGTTAGCAGCTACCATATTTTGTAGAGATATTCTCCATTCTTCAAACTTAACCCCGTCTTCCTCCGGGGGAAAAGTTTAATTATACTAAAAGGCAACGTCTTTGGCTGTCTCATTGCATTGGGTAATTGTTACTCCTGTTACTTCAGTATCAATAGCAGGCCCGCCATTATTACTTGTAATATTTACACTAAAAGTTCCAGCAGGTATATGCATTGAATCTGTCAGGACACCATAATCAAAATCCTTTTCATATGGACTAAACCCTACCGACACTAATACATGGTGTTTTACTGCAGCAGAGGCGAAGTTCAGTCTATAAATTCCGTAATTATTAATTTGGCAATCGCTTTTATCGGCGCCCTCTTTTTTACAGCTTTCCAAAATAGCGAAAGAAATAAAAAGCAAAATAGTTAGTCGCATGATCGTAAATATTTTGAACTTCTATTAAGAATCGGACAGCCTATACAAATGCTGCACAAAGGCGAAGCATTAGCGATGTGGGTGCATTCATTGTTCATCAGCCTATAACCAACGCTGATTAAATTTACAACTGTTTATTGATTGTTTTATGGCTTATTACGCCGTTGGTGCAGGCACCGCACAAAGGCCATCAGTGAGGCATCGGCGGGAAGCTTTAATAGTGGCGGACACTCGGGAGCAAAGGAAAAGTTCTTCTGAAAGAGGTTCCCCTATTACCCGCAATTATACAAAGGATGAAAATAATGGTCAAAGTTGATATATAAAGCAGGCATTAAAACTATAATTGAAGCAATCTTAAGCCTAAAAAAATATAACCACAAAGCTATCAAGGTAAAAGTCAAAACATTTAGAGGATAAAAAATTAGCGGACATGTAAATCCAACAATAACAATATTTATCGAAAGAAGGATTTTATTAGTCCAGTCTATAAAGCGATTAGAATAAAAGAGAAAATGCATCATTTAAATTCTTGTATGAAGTCTGCTATGTAACTTTCAGATATTCTCAAAAAATAATCGTAGAAATTGTCTCCTGCCCAATTAAACGTGCTTCAATTTGCTTTTAAGTTTTAGATTCGTTGTGACTGCGTTCGCAACCTGCGTCCCAGAAAGGGTGGCGTACAACGTTAAAGCATTGGCGATGTGGCGGCATTTGAAAAACGTCTGCCCACAACCGATGCTCATTAAAGAACTAATGTAAAAATTTTATTCAAAAGCTTATTAGAGTTGGGTCTGACCGGACAGGTGATGATAAAAGATTTGTCGAAGAGAATTTTTTCGTCGCACCGACATATGCGCCAATGCGCCTGTTGTGTGTAGTGTCAGTCGTCACCATAAATCAATTTCTCATTCAACGTAAATCGTTTATTAATTACATTACTTACCTTGTCAAAAAGAGCATCGCCAGTTATTAAATTGTTCTGCGAAGATTTTCTTCCGTATAAACATCCAAGTTTAAGTCAACGTCTTTGTCTGCAAGTTGATCATATATTTTCTTTGGAAACTTTAAGTTGTCAATCCTAGCAATTTGTCCGTAAGTAATTTCTCTTTTAGCGGAACCAACATAAAAAGAACCATCTTCTTCTAAATGTACTCTTGAAGGATTTTTAGGTGTCCCTTCCAAAAAAACATTTATGATAATTGTCTCGTTGCTATTGACAATTCTGTCTTTTGCTTTCGAACTTAGAGCGACTTCAATTTCAAACGGTGGAACAAGTACAGAGTCACCTTCCAGCATGTAAAAACCCAGCTTCTTTACTGGTGTGGTGTCAAGCTGTTTTAAAAATGTGTCTTTGTTTGCTGTGTCTTGTCTGGAAGCACTTTTAATCTTTGGCCTGTCAGAGGAACTACATGAAAGCAGGAACGTCAATATGAAAACAGTTGAAAAAGATTTTATCATAAGCGAGGTTTGGTCATTACACACAACGGGTCAGGCATTGCCGACGTGACGGCGAAGGGATTTTGAAAGCCCCATCACGATGGCTCTTTTCATAAAGATACTAACGGGGCTTTCATAAATACCGAAAGCAGGAACGGCGGTAAACATTTGGGTGCAGTCATGTACGGCAATGCTATGATAAGCGAAGTTGCCATCGCTTTAACCCCAAATGTTTTTGCCTGACCCGATAAGCAAAATTGAATTAGCGGGAGTTGCGTAGCAACGTAGCTAATTGGCGGCTTTGTGCGATGGCAATTTTGCTTATCGGACAGGGCTTGCTGCTGTGGCGGTATTCATTGGACGTCCAGCCCCGAACCGTTGCTGAATAAAGTTACTGATGTTGATTTTAAGAACTAAGCTTGGTGTTATTGGTCACGCCGGAACTGCTGCTGATGTCTGCACATAGCCGATGATTTGTTCGTCGCCCCGCCATTGCAGCAAACTACCTCCTATGTTTACAATTCAGTAAATTCAGTTTGAGCTTAATAAC
>JBQCJM010000010.1:0-20728 GCA_051952715.1 Flavisolibacter sp. | reverse complement strand
AGGTTTGAGGTTTGAGGTTTGAGGTTTGAGGTTTGAGGTTTGAGGTTTGAGGTTTGAGGTTTGAGGTTTGAGGTTTGAGGTTTGAGGTTTGAGGTTTGAGGTTTGATAAAAAGAAACTTTGTAAGATACACAAAGATTAAGAGCATGACTCTTGCACGGCAACAAAATATTGTTAGAGAAGAAGTTGTTAAATAGAAACGGCCCCGCAGGGCCGAACTACACTATGTTAGATTTATAAAATGGTCATGTTTATGACGCTGATTGCACAATGCCCAGTAGCATTACTGAACGTACAAGAGTGCGACGCAACAGAAGCTATACAGGAGTAATGCAGATGGGTCCCTGATTTTTTAATAACACATTATTTCATTTTTCTGCTATCAAAAAACCTTAAAGCTTACCTGTTTAATTTTCAAAATCCAGCTGGCTGTTGTTGATAAAGTTTACCAGTGCTGCTGCGTTTTTCAGGTTCAGTTTCTTCAAAATATTATAGCGGTGAACTTCTACAGTTTTTACCGAGATGTTTAGTGCGTCGGCAATTTCTTTAGATGAATTGCCTTTTTTTATGAATGCAATGATTTCAATTTCTCTTTGCGATAAAGAGTTCAATCCATTCTGGCTGTCGTCACCATTAATTACCTGTTCTGATAAAATATTTTTGATTTCGTCGCAGATATATTTTCTTCCGCTTTGGATTTCCATAATGGCTTTAAACATTTCTTCGCGGGAAGAGTTTTTGGTAACATAACCCATAGCGCCTTTCTGGATCATTTTGCGGGCATAAGTAGGTTGCGTATGCAACGAGACACCGAGAATTTTTGAAGCAGGAGAAAATTTGCGTATTTGCTGAGTGGCTTCTATACCATTAATACCAGGCAGGTTAATGTCCATGATAACAACCTGTGGACGTAATTGTTTGGCTAGTTCTACAGCATCTTCGCCACTGCCACTTTCAGCGATTACTTTAAAACGAGGGTCGGTATTTAAGATAAAGCTCCACGTTTCTCTTACTAAAGTGTGATCGTCCGCAATCAGGATGGTAATCTTTTCCATAGTTAAATTGGATGTACTTTTTTTGTTTGTGTTATAGGGAAATTGATAATTATTTTTGAGCCCTTTTCAGGCACACTTTCAATAATATGATCTCCATTTATTAAATAAATACGGTTCTGAATATTTTTAAGTCCTGCGCCCTTTTTTACCCTCTGTATGTCAAAGCCAATCCCATCATCTTCAATGATCACTTTTGCAAAAGCTTTTTCGTGTAAAAGCTGGATGGTTACGCCTGTTGCTTTGGCGTGTTTAATGGCATTGTTCAATGCTTCCTGTATGATCCTGAAGATGGTTAACTTCTGGTTTTTGTCCAGTAAATCCTCAATTCCCGGTTTGGACTTCAAACTTACGTGAAGTTTGCGGGTAAGATTTATATTTTCGATGAGATCGTGTATAGAGTCTGTCAATCCTAAGTCTCCAATGCTGGGGTCCATAAGAGAACGGGAAAGCTGTCTTATTTCATTGATAACGTTAATGATATTTTTAGACGACTTATGGATCAGTTCGTCTTTCAACTCCGGATTACTTAAAGCAAGGTCAAGATAAAGTTTGGTGGTGGTCAGTACCTGGTTTACATTATCATGCAGTTCCTTGCCTATCTCGGTGCGTTCCTGCTCCTGCGTTTCTACCGTTGCCTGGTTGATGGCTTTTTGATGCTCTAGTTCGTTTGATAAAAGTTCTTTTTCAAGTCTTTTTCTTTCCGAAACATCCTGTGCAGCGCCAATCATCCTGATAGGTTTTCCTTCGGCGTTGCGTATAATGATTCCACGGTCGTACACATAAGAATAAAACCCATCATCTCTTTTAAAACGATATTCAACGTCAAAATTATTCTGCTCTACCGACTGTAAAATTTGACCAATGGTTTTTTGAACACGGGCATGATCTTCGGGATGAATGCGCATCAGCCATTTGTCTATGGTTTCTACGGCTTCATTATCGTCGGTGCCATATACTTTTTTCAATCCTGCAGCATCACGGTAAATGATATTGGTTTCCAGGTTCCAGTCCCATATCAGGTCATGCGTGGCATTCATCATAATATCAAACCGTTCGTTGGCTATTTTAATTTCCTGCAATGACCAGCGGTTTTCAATTACAATGCGTAAGATATTGCGAAGCCGTTCTACCGTGGATAATTCAGCTGCAGTTGGGTATTGAGGCGTTGTATGATAAATAGCAAAGCTGCCCATTACTTTTCCTGAACTGTGAATGATGGGTAAAGACCAGCAGGCTTTTAGATGAAACTGATTTGCAAAGCTTTTGTATTTTATCCATAGCGGATCAATTTCAATATTGGCTGTAATAATAGTTTCTTTCCGAAACATGGAAGCGCCGCAAGAGCCTTCTTCTGGTCCTACCTTAAGGCCATTAATCCCAGAAACAAATTGATCAGGTAAACTCGGAGAAGCGAGATGCTCAACTGTATCATCGTCTTTTAGAATAAGCACAGAAGTGATGGCCTGGGGATGAATTTCTTCAATGCCTTTTAAAAGCGCTTCTGCTACTTCTTTCAGGCTTTTGTCGGGATTGGCAGATAATTCAAATATGGATCGTTCAAGCGACAGAAGTTGTTCGTGAAGTTTGCGTTCGGAAATATCCTGCAAAGAGCCGATCATGCGTAGCGGTTTGCCTTCTTCATCTCTTACAATGAATCCTCTTTCCAATACATAGCTAAAACTGCCATCGTACCGGGCAAAACGGTATTCCTGGTTCCATATTTTTTTATGCGGATCGGCCAGCGTATCACCTAAGCTTTGAAGTACTACTTCTCTTTCATCTGCATGTATAAGCGATTCCCACACCAATAAGGTTACTTCGCGGGGCTTATAACCAAAAAGTGTTTGCAATCCTTCGCCCCAGTACAATTCGTTTGCAATAATATCCCATTCATAAATGGCATCGGAAGCGGCACGGCTGGCCAACTGAAAACGTTCGTTACTTTTTCTTAGATCTTCTTCCGTTTCTTTTTTACTGGTGATATCCTGCAGTGCGCCAATTACTTTTATGGCCTTTCCTTGCTCATTGCGTAAAATGATAGCTTTATCGTGAACAAAAGCATAGCTACCATTCGCTTTTAAATAGCGATATTCTTTTTCCCATTTTTCAATTGCAGGGTCTTCAATAGCAAGATCGTAACCTGTGGTTGTATCTTCTTTATCGTCCGGGTGAATATAATCGGCCCACACGTCAAATTTTCTAAATTCATCTGCACGCCATCCAAATACATCGGTATAGGTAGGGCTGATATAAGCTTCTTTACTTACAAAATCCCATTCCCACAAAGCTTCAGAAGACGCTTTGGCAGCCAATTGAAAGCGTTCATTACTTTTTCTTAATTCGTTTTCTATAACTACTCTTGGCGTTACATCCTGGATCACTACCAATCTTGCATCTATATTTTGATATAATATTGCGCTGCTTCTAAGGTCAATGAAAATCGTTCGTCCGTCTTTTAGTTTGTGCTGCCAGTTGTTTAAAAAATAAATTCTTTTAATTTTCTTTTTTTCAAACCTTTCTTTTAAATCGGCCAGGTTTTCTTCCACCTGAAGGTCTAACACGGTGAGATTCAAAAATTCTTTTCTTGAATAGCCATAATGCCTGGTGGCGGCTTCATTTACTTCTAAAAACCGTAGTGTGGTGAAGTCGTATATCCAGCAAGGAAGCGGGTTGTTTTGAAAAAGTGTTTTGTATTGCTGTTCGGAAAGTTTGAGGCTTTCTTTTGCCTCTAATTGCTTGAGTTCCAATTGTTTTTTTTCAGTGATGTTTCTTGAGCTAACAATAACAGCAACCACATTTCCCTGGGCATCCCGTGCAGGTTTGAAATGGTTTTCAAAATAAAGAGTTGAGTTGTCTTTTTTTACCTCTACTTCTGTTGTTTTGACAGCGCCTTCAAATACCTCTTTATACAATTCCTTTAAAGTGGCATGCCTTTCGGGTGGCACAAGGTCAAGAACTGAAGTTTTTGGGGTAAGGGTAACACCAAAAACATATTTAACGTTAGCCCTGCTTGCTTCGTTTGCCAATATAATTTGAAGCTCCCTGTTAACCAATAGAAACGTGTCCTCCAGGTTATTGAGGATAAGAGCCAGTGCATCTGCCTGCGGCAAGCTTTCGTTAACAGGTATAAAAATATTGTGTTGCGAAGATTGGTCCTTCATATTGGCTGAGCTACAAACAATTGTGAATATACCGAAAGTACAGCTTACGATTTTCTGACTTTGTACTCAATATTTAAAATTTTAATAAATAAGTGTTTTTACTTGGAAAGTAACGTTTTAACGGTATCTTATATGGTCAAAAAGTTGTCTTTAATCAATTATTACCATTAAATTTCTCCTTAATTAATTCTGCATGGAAAACTTTACTACATCGTGGTACAGCCAAAGGTTGCAAAAAGAAATGCCTGTTGCTGTTTATGGCCATTATGGTTTTGCCTTATTGCTGGTACCTACAGCCGCAGCCGATTACCTGGAATATGAACGCTTTCAATTGATAGATGCAATGGCTCCGTTTATTGACAGCGGCAAGGTGAAAGTTTTTTCTATCAACAGCATTAACAATGAAAGTTGGTTGAATAATAATATGAATCCCCGTGATAAGATTATTCGCCACCAGCAGTTTAACGATTACGTATACGAGGAAGTTATTCCTTTTATAAAAACGCATACCAGTGCCGATACGCCTGTCATCATATGCGGCGCATCTTTCGGCGCTTTACACGGCATGAATCTTTTTTTGAAAAGACCTGACTTGTTAAATGGCGTTATTGCTATGAGCGGAGTTTATGATCTTACTGAATATACCAAAGGTTATTACGATGAAGATGTGTATTTCAATAGTCCGCAGCACTATGTTCCCAACCTTACCGATCATAATATTTTAGAGCAAATCAGAAAGAGTCGCCACATTCATATTTTTTCAGGCAGCGGTGCTTACGAAGACCCTAATGCCAGCCGCAGCTTTGCCTCTATTTTATACAACAAAGGCATTAACTACGAGTTAGATATTTGGGGCTCAGAATGGCCGCATGACTGGAATACGTGGAGAGCTGTGCTGCCACATTATTTAGGAACGAGGCTTTAGGAGTTTAAAGTTGACAGGATAGGTTCTAAACACTTTCCCCTTACATCATAATTTACCCAGCAAAAATGCTGCGCTTTATAACTATAAGACCTTATACAGGAACTTCTTCCAATGTGGCGCCAATGCCTCTGTCGGTAATGGCATCGCACATAGGCTTAAGCTTTTCGTAGAAGCCCTCTTTAACAGCGTATTTTCCTTTGAAGTGGATAATGTAAGCACATTGTTCTGCCTGTTCGTAGCTATGGTCACATACTTCCATGAGTGATTCTATCACCCATTCAAAAGTATTCACCTCGTCATTCCATACAATGAGTTGCAGAGGGTCGATAGTATCTGTTAATACATCCTCTATCTCAAAACTATCTACGGCTTCCGAACTTTTCATAGCAGCAAAGTTATAAATACTATAGAAAAATGGTTTTGAGATTTGTAATTAAAAATCAAAAAAATAGACCATGCACGGACTTTTCAGTATTCTTTCTTTTGCGAGTTTTCTACCCATTTTTTAAAGGCTACTAAAGCCTCATCCCGCAGTATTTGTCTGGTGAAAAGCTCTCTTTCTTCAAATGGCTTTTCTATTTCTTCATAAATAAACTTATCGTCGAAATTAATGGCAGCTGCATCCTGTTTTGTATTGGCAAAATATAATTTATCAATGCGTGCCCAATAGATAGCGCCAAGGCACATAGGGCAGGGCTCGCAACTCGCATAAATTTCGCAGCCGGCCAATTCAAAAGTGTTTAGGATTTTGCAGGCTTCCCGTATAGCCATTACTTCGGCGTGGGCTGTAGGGTCTTTATCGATGGTTACCTTGTTTGCTCCACGGGCAACGATTTTTCCGTCTTTTACAATCACGGCGCCAAATGGTCCGCCATTGTATTTTTTTACATTTTCAACCGATAACTTAATGGCTTCACGCATGAAACCTTTCTCTTTCTCAAAATCTTTGTTCATGGTGCAAAGGTCAGAACTGTAGCGAAAAAACGGTTCCTTTATTTTCTATTGATTGTACTTGTATGGTGCCGCGGTGAAGCATTACAATTTGCTTACACAGGCTAAGGCCAATGCCGCTGCCACTTTTTTTGGTACTGAAGAAGGGAATAAATATTTTATCCAACACTTCTTCCGGAATGCCGGGTCCGTTATCGGCCACTTTTAAAACAATTTTTTTACTTAGTATTTGTTCGGCGGATAGAATGATTTTGGGTTCTTCTTGTTCTTTTACTGCTTCAATGGCGTTTACAATTAAATTAATAAGCACTTGTTCAATTAAACTGGCATCAGCTTCTAAAAAAAGGTCGGTGTCTTTTAAAATAATTTCCAGTTCAATACCTTTTTGTTCAAAGGTGGGTTGCATTAATTGGTGCAGGTTGGCAAATAACTCTCGTATGTAAACCCTTTGCAAATTCAGCTTGGTGATTTTATTGAGATTGCGATAGGTTTCTGCAAATTTTAAAAGCCCTTCGCTGCGGCGCTTGATGGTATCAATGCCTAATTCTAGATCTTCAATAGTATTGTCATCGTTCGATGATAGCCTGTTCTTTAGCGTTTCGGCCAGCGAAGAAATTGGTGCCACTGAGTTCATGATCTCATGTGTCATGACGCTCAACAACTTTTGCCAGGCTTTTGATTCGGTTTCGTCTAATGCTTCATTTACATTTTGAAAAGCTACAAGTTTAAATTTTTTTCCGTCGGTTTGAAAAGCTGTGGCTGATAATAACACTTTGAAAAAAGCTCTTTCCAAATGCACAGTTCCTACCTTGCTTTCACCAGGTTTTAAGGCGTTCACTTCTTCAAATAAAATCCTGTCTCTTTTTTCAAGCGAATAAATGGTTTTTAAATAGGGCAATTGCAACATCCTTTTCAACGATTCATTCATCCACATTACTTCACCCGACTCAATTTCGTAAGACAAAATTCCTGTATCGACCAACTCCAGTATTTTTTGCAAATACTGAAACTGCGTCTCTTTTTCTTTACTTATGTATTTAAATGTTGTATTGATCTCGTTTAATCCATGTCTCAAAGGTTGAATATCAACCGGCGCATTTTTCACATCAAAGTAGCGGGAAAAATCACGATAATGAACCGCTTCTACAAACTGGTTTACTTCGTCGTAAGTTTTTTTCTGGAAACGTATGAACTCGATAATTTGATAAAACAGCAATGGCGCTAACAAAGCCAGGTATAAATGCCATTGTTTTACCAGGAAATAGGAACCTGCAGAAAGCGTAATGAATAATAAAACGACACGAAGCAGGATTCGCCATTGAAAGCCTTCTGTACTTTTAAAAGGCGTGTTGCTTCTTACTCTCTTAAAAGGTGAATTTTTTTTTGCTTCGTTAACCAATTCCTGGTTCAGGCTCAATGTTTCTTTGTTGTTATTCGACATTTCTAATTTTCATTTTCTGGACAGCTTTTACTTAATGGGATTATAGAACGCATGAAAGCGTCCTGATACAATAATACCTCTTTAAGGAACAGGCTAAATATCATACTTATTCAACCTTCTGTACAATGCTGTTCTTGTAATGCCCAATTCTTTCGCTGCTTTGGAAATATTGCCGCTGTGTTTTTCAATGACACGTAAAATGGTGTTTTTTTCTACCGCACCTAAATTGGTGTGCTGTACTTCTTCTGTTACTACCGTTGATTCAATAGGTGAGAAGATAATATCTTTTGCAGAAAGCGAATTTCCTTCGGCCATAATGACGGCCCGCTCAATAGTATATTGTAACTCACGCACATTGCCGGGATAGTGGTAATTCATCAATTTGTCTACCGCTTTTTCTTCAAACTCCAGTGTTGATTTCAAGTATTTGTTGCTATAAACCTTGCTGAAATGCTTGGCCAGCAGAAGAATATCTTTTTCGCGGCGACGTAAAGGCGGCACTACAATTTCTACTGTATTGATGCGATAAATTAAATCCTTTCGGAAGCGGTTTTCGTTGGCCAATTCAGTAATGGGAATATTGGTCGCACAAACCAGGCGAATGTCAACAGGAATGGTTTCATTGCTACCCAGTCTTGTTACCATGCGATTTTGCAGAACGGTGAGCAATTTGGCTTGCTGGTGCAAAGAAATATTTCCGATCTCGTCCAAAAAAAGAGTTCCGCCATGTGCTGCCTCAAAACGTCCGGTACGGTCTTCGCGGGCATCAGTAAAAGCTCCTTTTTTATGCCCAAACAATTCGCTTTCGAAAAGCGATTCCGTTAGTGCACCCACGTCCACTTTGATAAATGGTTTGGTAGCCCTGTTTGAAAAATGATGAATAGCTTTTGCAATCAATTCTTTTCCGGTTCCATTTTCACCCAGTATCAAAATATTGGCGTCCGTTGGTGCTATTTTTTGAATTTTGTAAAAGATGTCCTGCATCACTTCTGACTTGCCCAATAATTCTGTTTCAAAAATAGAAGATGTCAGCAAAGCCGCATTGGACGACCCTTTGTCTTCCTTTCTTTTTACCGCTTCTTTTATGGTGGCAATCAACCGTTCGTTATGCCAGGGCTTTACTACAAAATCGAAAGCGCCTTCTTTCAAAGACCGGATGGCAAGATCAATATCGCCATAAGCGGTGATCATAATAACAGCAGCAGCAGAGCGGAATTCTCCTTTTATTTTTTTTAGCCAAAAAATACCTTCGTTGCCGGTATTGATAGAGCTATTGAAATTCATATCCAGGAGAATTACGTCAAAATCCTGTTTGGATAAAATAGAGCGAAGATTCTCGGGGTTTTTTTCGGTAACAATTTCCTTTACCTCCGGACGCAGCAGCAGCCGAACAGCCGTAAGCACATCCACGTCGTCGTCAATTACTAAAATAGAAGCAGTTTTTAAAGACATAGTTTTTTGAGCGTATTATGCAAAGGGACGAAACTACAAATATGCCAGCAATGCAAAACTTTGAAAATGAGGCTTCACAAAATTTATAGTGCCGGTACAGTGTATCAAAACCGGACAGTTTCTGTTCGGTAACGAACAGCTTCGTAGTTTTGAAAAAATGTAACTTATTGAAAACCATAAGCGTCAAATATTGGCATTGGAGTGGAAAGTGGTATGGCGTGAATCGGGACAGGTCATTTGTAATTGCACTTTGATTTCCCCCGTTTCAAAAAGCAACCATTAAAAAAATAAATCTGAATTTTCCGTGGATAGAAAAATTGAAAAAAAGAAGTGGAGTAAAAAAAGAATTCTCAGCATTGCCGGCATTGCGGGTTTAGCCTTGTTGATTGCAGGCAGTGTTTATTTTACTTCCGGTAAGTCAAAGCTGAACGTTGACTCTGAACGCATCACTATTAGCGAAGTAAAAAAGGGTCCTTTCCAGGAATTTATTCCTGTTAATGGCGTAGTGCTACCGCTGACCTCCATTTATCTCGATGCAGTGGAAGGTGGAAGAGTAGAAGAGAAGTTGGTCGAAGATGGCGCCGTTGTAAAAAAGGGCCAGCCCATTTTGCGTCTTTCTAACACAGATTTAGAATTAAGCCTGGTAAACCAGCAAACATCGGTGTACAACCTGCTTACACAAATGCAGATTGCCCGCAATGCAGCACAACAAAACACTACCACCAAGCTCAATCAAATGACCGATGTGGACAATCAATTGAAAGAGGCCAAACGTGTATATGATCTGAACAAAACTCTGTACGACAAAAAAGCAATTGGCCTGCAGGAATTCAAGCAATCGGAAAACAACTATAACTACCTGTTGGAGAAAAAGAAGCTGACCGACCAGATCATGCAGCAGGACCAAACTTCCAATGCACAACAGGTTTCGCAGGCACAACAATCATATAAAGGTTCGCAAACAGCGCTGAATGTAATGCGCAAAAAAGTTGGCGACCTCATTGTTCGTGCACCTATCGACGGACAGTTAACTTCTTTGGATGCCGAAGTAGGCCAAAGCAAAAACAAGGGCGAACGCCTTGGGCAAATTGATGTGTTGGATGGTTACAAAGTAAGAGTGGATGTAGATGAACATTATATCTCTCGTGTATTCATTGGTTTGATGGGAGAAACTTCGTTTGCCGGAAAAGATTACAAACTAAAGATCAACAAAGTTTATACACAGGTAAACAATGGCCGCTTTCAGGTAGACATGCAGTTTGTAGATGCCGTGCCTGAAGGCATTCGCCGCGGACAAACCATGCAGATCCGTTTGGCATTGAGTGATGAAACCCAAGCTGTTTTATTAGCAAAAGGCGGCTTCTATCAACAAACCGGCGGCAACTGGGTTTTTAAAGTGGACAAAGATGGAACAACAGCCTATAAAGTAGATGTTCAGTTGGGTCGTCAAAATCCTGATTATTACGAAGTATTGAGTGGCTTGCAGCCCGGCGATAAAATAGTGACATCGAGTTATGAAAATTATGGCAATATGCAGGAGCTGGTGTTGAAGAAATAGCAACAAGTTGCCATTTGCCTTTAACCATTAACCAATAAAACTAAAACCATGAAACTGTTTATTTTACTGATTCCTTTTTTGGGTGTGCATTGCATTTGCGCTGCCTGTTTTCAAAAAACAAACGTTTCAAAGCCTGTTGAAAAAAAAGAAGCGACAACTTATCAAATGCTTCCAGCCAATTTATTATTTCAATTCAATTAAAAAAACAAGAGTAATTAAAAAAACAAACCACAATGATAAAGATCAAAGACCTCGAAAAAATCTACCGCACCGAAGATGTGGAAACAGTGGCATTAAACAAATTAACGCTTCATGTGAACGATGGTGAATTTGTGGCCATTATGGGGCCTTCAGGTTGCGGCAAATCCACCCTGTTAAATATTCTTGGACTGCTGGATGATCCCGATAGCGGCAGCTTTATGTTCAATGGCATTGAAGTGGCTGATTTCAACGAACGCAAGAGGGCTGACTTACGCAAGCGCAATATTGGTTTTGTGTTTCAAAGCTTCAATTTGATTGATGAGCTGACAGTTTATGAAAACGTAGAACTGCCTTTGATTTATTTAGGTGTAAAACCTTCGGAACGTAAACAAAGAGTAGAGGAAGTGCTGGATAAAATGCAGATCATGCACCGCCGCAACCACTATCCACAACAGCTTTCGGGTGGGCAGCAGCAACGTGTGGCCGTAGCAAGAGCGGTTGTGAATAATCCTAAAATTATTTTGGCGGATGAGCCTACCGGTAACCTTGATTCATCTAACGGTAACGAAGTAATGCAAATGTTGACCGATCTGAATGAGCAAGGCACAACGGTGATTATGGTCACTCACTCCGAGCATGATGCCCGTTACAGCCATCGTGTTATTCGTATGCTGGATGGACAAACCGTGTTGGAAAATATAATGGTGTAAAAATCAGCCACGAGCTTTGGGTTAGGAGGTTTTGGCTCAAAGCTCGTAGCTAACAGCTTACTGCTTAAAACTGTTTTATGATCCGCAATTATTTAAAAATAGCGTTCCGGAATTTGATGAAGTATAAGTTTATCTCCTTCATCAATCTTTTTGGATTAACAGTTGGATTAACCTGTTGCTTGTTGATCCTGTCGTACATTTTGCACGAAGTAAGTTATGACAGGTTTCAGCCCAACGCGGATAGAACCTATCGCATTTCTCGAAGCTTTCATAACGACCAGGGAGTTGAATCGTTGCATCTCAGTGCTATTGCGCCGGCCTTTGGCGAACCCTTGAAAACTGAATTCCCCGAGATAGAAAAGATGACGCGGATTCTTTCCAATGGAAATACTGCTTTTGTGTATGGCGATAAAAAGTTTTTTGAAAAGAAAGTGTATTTCGCAGATGAAAATCTTCCTGATGTTTTTAAAGTAGATGTGTTGAAAGGCAATACCAGGAAAGCTTTGGAAGATCCTTTTTCCATAATGATCACAGTGGAAATTGCTAAAAAATATTTTGGCAACGAAGATCCAATGAATAAATTGGTGAAGCTTGATAACAACCTTCCCTGTAAGGTAGCCGGTGTTTTCAAACCTTTTCCTTCCAACACGCATCTTCACCCCGACATTTTAATTTCTTTCAATACGCTGAAAGACTCGGCGGTATATGGCGAAAGAAATCTCCACACCAATTTCGGCAACAATTCTTTTTATACCTACATCGTTCTGCCAAAGAATTATGATGCTCAAAAAATGGAAGCAAGGTTCCCGGCCTTCATTGATAAAACTTATCATTTCCCCAATGAACCTGCTGGTTTCAAAGGCTCCAAAATCACGCATCTCTATCTTCATAAACTAACCGACATACACCTGCGTTCTCATTTAGATGATGAGATAGAAGCCAATGGCGACATCAAACGCATTTATATATTTTCTGTTATTGGGTTATTTATTTTATTGATAGCCTGCATCAATTATATGAACCTTTCAACGGCCCGCTCTGTACTGCGGGCAAAAGAAATTGGCATCCGTAAAACTGTTGGTGCAGAACGTAAAGAAATTATTGCGCAATTTCTCAGCGAATCGGTGCTCATTGCATGGGTAGCCATTTTATTTGCATTTTTATCGACAGCTTTGCTGTTGCCTCTGTTGAATAAATTTTCAGGACAGATAATCACCATTGATATTTTATTGAAATGGCAGATCATTGTTCCATTGCTGGTAACGCCATTCTTCGTAGGAATTTTATCAGGACTTTATCCCGCTTTGTTCATGTCTTCATTCCAACCAGTGAAGGTTTTGAAAGGTGTGTTTCGGGTGCAGGGAAACATTTCTATTCGCAAGGCATTAGTGATAGTACAATTTGCTATTTCCATTATTCTTATTATCAGCACCGCCATTGTGTTCAGCCAGCTAAGGTATATGCAAAAAAAATCGCTGGGACTGAACAAAGATTATATCATCACTTTAAATAACACTGCAGCATTTGGTAACAGATTCGAAAGTTTCAGGAATGATCTTTTGCAGAACGGAAACATAAAAAATGTGGCACGTTCATCACGTATTCCCTCGGGCCGATTGTTGGATGCACAGGGCGTGGCCTTGCCTGCAGGAGATACTGTAAAGCCTTTGCAGGTCGATTTAAAGATGGTGTCGGTCGATTACAGCTTTGTTCCAACCTATGACATCGGTATGGCGGCTGGAAGAAATTTTTCTACAGAATATCAAACAGACAGCAGTGGCTATATCATTAATGAAACAGCAGTAAGTGTTTTGGGGTGGAAATCGCCTGCAGATGCCATTAATAAAGAATTGATCTATGGAGGCAATAAAGGGAGAATCATTGGTGTGGTAAAAGATTTTCATTTTGAATCTCTGCATCAGAAAATTGTGCCTCTTTTGTTGTTTACCAATCCCAATTTTTTAAATCGTATATCGGTAAAACTTTCAGGCGCCAATATCGCTGCATCACTTGCAGTGGTTGAAAATACATGGAAGAAGTATTTGCCTGAAACGCCTTATGATTACAATTTCATAGACACGCAATTTGCAAACCTGTACGACGCTGAACAAAGACAGGAAAGCATTTTTACAGTTTTTGCTTTTATTGCCATTTTTATTGCCTGCCTGGGTTTGTTTGGACTATCAGCATTCACTATTTCCCAGCGCATTAAAGAAATTGGCATTCGCAAAGTTTTAGGTGCCAATGTAAGCTCTATTGTTACGCTGTTGTCAAAAGATTTTTTGAAACTGGTTGGTATTGCAGCTATTGTTGCTTTTCCTGTGGCCTGGTATGCTATGTACAAATGGCTCGAAGATTTTGCGTATCGTATTGCAATTCCATGGTGGACGTTTTTGGTTGCTGCTGTTATTGCCGCCATTATTGCTTTTGCCACCATTAGCTTCCAGGCTATTAAAGCGGCTATTGCTAATCCTGTTAAAAATTTGCGTACGGAGTAAACATGTCTCACAGACTTCAGCTGTATCATGGAACTAAGAAACGTACAATTGAGTCCAGATGGTTATCGGACAACAAACGTGAACGGAATTACAAATGTTGGTTAAATAAAAAAGAACATGCTTAAAAATTATTTTAAAGTTGCTTTTCGCAATTTGCTTCGCAACAAGGCTTTTTCATTTATTAATATTTCAGGTTTGGCTATTGGTATGGCCAGTGCTATTTTGATTTTGTTATGGATACAAAACGAAATGAGCCACGACCGGTTTCATAGCAAGGGCGACCGCATTTATGTAATGAACAATCGCGACCACTTCAATGGAAAGTTGTGGGCATGGAACACAACACCAAAGATATTAGGCCCCACCTTGAAAGCCGATTATCCTGAAGTAGAAGATGTAGCCAGAATTAACCGTTGCAATTTTTTATTTACGGTTGGCGACAAGCATTTGAATGTGCAGGGTGTTTTTACTGATTCAGGTTTTTTGAACATTTTTAGTTTCCCCTTACTGCAAGGCAATGCTAATAAAGCATTGAGTGATAATTATCGCATTGTACTTACCGAAAAGTTAGCAAAGAAATTATTTGGCAATGAAGATGCCATGGGTAAAACTATATTGATTGACAGCAACGCCAATTTTACAGTAAGCGGCGTGTTAAAAGATTTGCCCAACAACACCGCATTCAATTTTGAATATTTACTGCCATGGTCGTACATGAAAACCATTGGCCAGGACGATGCATGGTGGGGAAACAACTCTATTAAAAATTTTGTTTTATTAAAACCTGGTGTTTCCCAGGCGGCTTTCGATGCCAAAGTAAAAGACGTCACCATTAACCATACAAAGGACGGCGATAAATCTACCACGCAGGTATTTACCCAGCCCCTTGAAGATATGTGGTTGTATTCTAAATCGGATAACGGGCAGTATGTTGGCGGCAGAATTGAGCGGGTAAAAATATTCAGCATCATTGCTGCTTTTATTTTGCTGATCGCCTGCATCAACTTTATGAATCTAAGCACGGCCCGCAGCGAGAAACGTGCAAAAGAAGTAGGCATCCGCAAAGTAGTTGGCGCCCAAAAAGTTTTCCTGATTGCACAATTTATTGGTGAAAGCATCATTCTCGCATTCCTTGCAGGCATATTGGCTATCATCATTGTCTGGGTTGCCTTGCCTGGTTTTGATAAGTTGGTACAAAAGGAACTTTTCCTCGATTTCGGAAATCCGATACTATGGCTTTTTGCTTTGGGCTTTATTGTGTTCACCGGTTTTGTCGCCGGTAGTTACCCTGCTTTTTTCCTTTCTTCTTTTCAGCCGGTAAAAGTGTTGAAGGGAACCTTTAAATCGCATAATGCTACTGTAAGTCCCCGTAAAGTATTAGTGGTGCTGCAGTTTACGTTTGCCATTGCGTTGATCATTTGCACCATCATAATTGAGCACCAGATAAAATACGCTGAAGACAGAGACTCGGGTTATGCAAAAGAAAAACTGGCCTATGTGCCCATTGAAGGTGATATCGACAAGCATTACGACGTTATTAAACACGAGTTGCTCAACCGCGGCGCTGCCGTTGCTGTTACTAAATCCATGAGCCCCATTTCTACCCGCTACAGTGATGGCTGGGGATGGCAATGGGAGGGAAGCACAGAAGCCGACAAAAAAACTGATTTTGTACGAATGGCTTCCGAAGCGGATTTTATAAAAACCATGGGTGTAAAATTGATAGCGGGAAGGGACATAGACATTAAAAATTATCCTGCCGATTCTACCGCAATGTTGCTGAACGAAACGGCTGTAAAAGCGATGCGTTTCGCCAATCCTGTAGGACAGATTGTACAAGCTGATGGCAACAAGTGGACGGTAGTAGGTGTGGTAAAAGATTTTATTTACGAATCGCCTTACGATAAAATAAACCCATTAGCTGTAATGGGGCCTGCCTCATGGTTCACCACAGTGCATTTTAAATTAAATCCGTCCAATTCGACGGAAAAGAACCTTGACATCGCCAAACAGGTGTTTAAAGAATTTAATCCGCAATATCCGTTTAACTACAAGTTTATTGATGAAGATTATGCAGCAAAATTTGGCGAGGAAAAACGCACCGGCACACTCGCGGCTTTATTTGCTGGTCTAACCATTTTTATTTCCTGTCTCGGGCTTTTTGGATTGGCAGCATACATGGCAGAAAATCGTATTAAAGAAATTGGTGTCCGCAAAGTGTTGGGTGCTTCGGTCACCAGCATTACTACTTTATTATCGAAAGACTTTTTAAAGTTGGTAATTATATCTTTTCTCATTGCGGCGCCTGTGGCGTTCTGGGCTATGGATAAATGGCTGCAATCGTATACTTATCGTATAGATATAGAATGGTGGGTGTTTGCACTGGCAGGGATTGCATCAATTGTGATCGCCATTCTTACCGTAAGCTACCAGGCCATTAAAGCCGCTATTGCCAACCCTGTGAAGAATTTAAGAACCGAATAATATTTATTCTATGATTAAGAATTATTTGATGCTTGCTGTAAAGCATTTAAGAAAACAAAAGCTATTTTCTGTTATCAATATATTGGGTTTAACGGTTGGTATTACTTGTTGTTTCATGATCTTTCTTTTCATTTTAAATGAAACGAGTTATGATAATTTCCATAAAAACGGCAAGGATATTTACCGCATTATGCGAACTGGCTCAATGAATGGAGAGTACAGGGAAATTCCTTACGTATCACCGGCGTATGCTACAGCGTTGGTGAATGACTATCCTGATGCCATTCGGCAGGCAGTGCGGATAATGCCGGACAATGATCTCATCAGCTATAACAACATTTCGTTTAATGAGAAAAACATTTATCTCACCGATAGTAATTTTTTCCAGTTCTTCAACTTCTCCCTTATTAAAGGCAATGCTGCTAACGTGTTAAAAGATCCGAACAGTATCGTTCTAACAAAGACCACAGCTAAAAAATATTTCGGCAATGAAGAGGCAGTTGGAAAAGTGTTGCGATTTAACAGGGAACAGCAATTGAAAGTAACCGGTGTATGCAATGATGTTCCTGTCAATTCGCATTTGCAATTCGATATGATCATTTCGTTGAGCACACTTCGCTCTGTTGTTCCGCCGGACTGGTACACGCAATTTCCAAGCAACAATATGTTCACTTATGTGCAATTAAATCCCGCGGTTGATCCTTCTCAATTGAAAAAGCAGTTTCCTGCGTTCATGGATAAATACCTTGGTGAATATTATGCTGCAAGCGGATTTAAAATGGGATTAACTATAAAGCCGTTAGATAAAATTTATTTCGCTTCGGATGGTTTTGATAACGTAAAGCACGGCAATAAGAAAATGGTGTATGTATTTATGTCCATCGCTATTTTAATTCTCATTATTGCCTGCATCAACTTTATTAATTTGGCTACAGCACGGGCAACTGACCGTTCAAAAGAAGTTGGTTTGCGCAAAGTATTAGGTGCTATGCGCAAGCAACTGGTTGGGCAATTCATTTTAGAATCCGTTTTATATGCAACAATTGCTTGTCTTCTTTCGATTGGTTTATTGCAATTACTGATGCCGGCTTATAATAACCTCTTAGGGTACAAATTGGCTTTACAATGGACCAATCCGTGGATCTATGTTTTTATTTCCGGAGTAATTATCGTAGTGGGGTTGTTGGCCGGAAGCTATCCTGCACTAATGCTTTCTTCGTTTTCTCCTATTGATTCATTGAAGGGAAAATTGAAACGCGGCAAAGGTGGCGCCTTCTTCAGAAAGGCGTTGGTTGTTTTTCAATTTGGAATATCGGTATTGCTCATCATCAGTGTTGTTGTTATGATGAAGCAGATGAATTATGTGAGAAGTACAGATTTAGGATTTGATAAAGAGCAATCAATGATTGTGAAGTTCGATAATCTTGCTATTTCAAGAAACCGGTTGCAGTTTAAAAATGAGTTATTGAATATTCCTGCAGTGAAGAATGTTTCACTCATGTCGGGTGAGCCGGGAGGCTTTCATGACACCTATAGTTTTAGCACTGAAGCCAATCCCAATGAAAAGTTTATGTTCAGCACTGAATTTACAGATTTGGATTTTGTAAAAACATTGGGATTAAAGATTATTGCCGGAAGAGATCTGTCTCAAAAATTTCAAACAGATTCTGCAGAGGCAGCCTTGATCAACCGGAATGCAGCCACTAAATTAGGCTATACTCCTGAACAAGCTATTGGCAAATGGATTCAGAATGTAAATAGGGATAGCTTGCGCCGCAAAATTGTTGGAGTTGTCGAAGATTACCACTATGTATCCTTGAAAGATCCGATAGGGCCGCTTGTAATTTCGCCGGGAAATGATAGGAGGCTCGCACTGATTAAATTATCAACAACTAATCTTCCTTCTACAATCAACGCTATTAAAAAGCTCTATACTTCATCTGCACCCGATTATCCTTTTGAATACAATTTTCTCGACGAACGTTTCGATAGGTTATATCAAACAGAATCAAGGCAGGGAACCGTGTTAAGTATTTTCTCTGCAATTGCCATCTTCATTGCCTGCCTCGGTTTGTTCGGGTTGGCATCTTACACAGCTATTAAAAGAACAAAAGAAATTGGTGTAAGAAAAGTGCTGGGCTCGTCGGTGCAAAATATTGTTTTGTTGTTATCGAAAGATTTGTTGAAGCCTGTTCTGTTAGGAACACTCATAGCCATTCCTGCCGGATATTATTTCATGAACAAATGGTTGCAGGGGTTTGCCTACCGCATCGGGTTTCATTGGTGGATGTTTGCCCTTGCCGTGGCAACGGCCGTTGTCATCGCTTTGCTTACCGTGGGTTTCCAGGCTGTAAAAGCAGCCGTTGCCAACCCGGTAAAAAGTCTACGAACCGAGTAAAACTATTATATGGTTAAACATTATTTCACTATTGCCTGGAGAAACCTTTGGAAGAATAAAGTTTTCTCTTTGATCAATGTTGTTGGTCTTGCCATTGGCTTGACGTGTTGCTTGCTAATGACCTTGTATGTAAAGCACGAGTTAAGCTATGATGACTTTCAAAAAAAGGGCGACCGCATTGCACGTGTTATAATGGAATATAGTTTTAGCGGTGCGGTGAGTAAAGGAAATTTTACCAGCACTAAAGTGGCTCCATCTTTCAAAAGAAATTTTCCGGAAGTAGAATCGGCAGTTCGTATGGGCCAATATGCACGGGTAGTGCGTTACGATGATAGACTGTTTAATGAAAAGCGTTTTCTCTATGCTGATTCAAGTTTTTTTGATTTGTTTTCCCTGCCATTGCTAAAAGGCAGCGTTCAGGATGCATTGTCCGGCCCAAACAAAGTTGTGCTGACTGCCGCAACAGCAAAAAAATATTTTGGGAATGCTGATCCTATTGGAAAATCGGTAAAGATTGGCGGTGACGGCATTGATTATTTGATCACCGGTATTATTGAAGATTGCCCATCTAACTCACAACTAAAGTTTGATTTTCTTGCCTCTTTTTCTTCGCTGGGAGTAAACCAGGAAGAAACCTACTGGGAAGCCAACTATACTACTTACTTATTATTAAAAGATAAATCGGCCATTGCTTCGCTGCAGGCAAAAATCCCGGCCTTTATGAAAAAGGAAATGGGTAGCGAGTTAAGTGGCAAAGACTATGTAACGTTTTGGTTAGAGCCCTTTAAAAGCATTCATCTTCATTCTGACTACGGAGGCTTTGAACCCAACAATAGTATTACCTATGTTTATGTTGTTAGTGGTATTGCTGTTTTAATGCTCATGATCGCCTGCTTCACTTATATTAATTTAAGCACGGCAAGAGCGATGGAAAGGGCTAAGGAAGTAGGCGTACGAAAAGTAGCCGGTGCGCTGCGCAAACAAATTTTCTGGCAATTCATCAGCGAATCATTGCTGATTACCATAGTGGCCCTGCTATTGTGTATAATAGCGGTAGCTTTGGTTTTACCTGCATTTAACAGGCTGGCGGAGCGAGAATTGAATATGGGTTCGTTGTTGTCTCCCTTTTTTATCGTCTTTGCGGTTGCCGTTACTTTCTTTATCAGTTTTTTGGCAGGCAGTTATCCGGCTTTGGTGTTTTCGCGTTTCCGGGCCATAAAAGTTTTAAAGGGCTCTTTTAAAAACACCAACTCGGGATTGTGGTTAAGAAAATCTTTGATCATATTTCAGTTTGTAATCTCCGTGTTTTTAATCGTTACCACCTTTATAATTCAAAATCAACTTCATTACATTCAAACTAAAGATCTTGGTTTTGATCGTGATCATGTATTGATTTTGCCGCTTGATGCTAAAGTGATGGCAAAAATAAGTTCTGTAAAAACGGTCTTCAAATCCAATCCTAATGTGCTTCATGTTTCAAGGGCTGTTAACGATCCAACGAATATAGTAGGGGGATATAACATGCGCAGCGCCGATATGCCGGAAGCAACACAAATTATGGTTACAGCCAACCCTGTTGATGAAGAATTTATTTCTACAACAGGCATTCACATCATAAGCGGTAACGACTTTACCGAACAGGATGTGAAAGATGTAACGAAAGACAAGCAGGAAGAAAAGACCTATCATTTTATTTTGAATGAGGCTGCAGCCAAGGAATTAGGGTGGACTCCGGAACAAGCCATTGGCAAAAAAATGTTTTTGGGAAACCACCGGCCAGGAACTGTAAAAGCTGTGGTAAGCAATTTTAATTTCTCTTCTTTACACAATCCCATTAAGCCTTTAGTATTGTTTAATGAAGAATGGACCAGCACCATGCTTGTGAAAATTTCGGGT
>JBQCJM010000009.1:0-5628 GCA_051952715.1 Flavisolibacter sp. | reverse complement strand
ACTATTTTTTGCGGACGCTGCCAACATGTATATCTCATCAATCTGTTTGTCGGTAACCGGAATACAACCCACTGTTACGCAACTGCCGTGAATATAAATATCTCCGCCAGGATGAAGAGAATCGCTCAGAATTTTATCCGAAGCATTGGGATAATTGAGGCCTAAAGAAAGATAGTAAGTGCTGTTTGGATTAAATTCATTGATGTAATAAAAACCCTCCGGAACCTGGTAATCGCCCTGCATACGCTTGGGTCCAAGTGTTCCGGCCAAAGCACATACTTTATAAGTCTTAAAGATTTTGAACGGCTCCTTACGTTGATTTTTTACCCACACTTCCAACTCGCCATCATACTTGAAAGAACGGATGTAAACATATTTGGCTGGCCAAATAAGCCCTTTGGCTGCAAACTGTTTCTGCAATGTATCTTCTTTGCGTTTCCAGGCATCGCCTGGGCGGGTAAAACCTTTTTGATAGTCAATAAAACTGGCAAAGGCGCCTTGGGTGCGGCCGGTGGTAGCCATGAATATAAAAAAGATGACGGCAAAAAGGTTTTTCATTAATTAACTCCTTTAGATGTGAGCAAGTTCTTAATATAAATGTAAAGAAAAGTAAAAAATTAGTTGAGAGGGGATGAAAAGTTGACCAGTTGAATTGTCGAAGGGTTTACCCCTTTCCTTCTCAACTTATCAATTATCTAACCTCTCAACTATCTAATTACAGATTTCCTCTTGCTTCCTGCTCTCTTTCAATAGCTTCAAACAAAGCTTTAAAGTTTCCTTTGCCAAAGCTTTTGGCGCCTTTGCGTTGAATGATCTCAAAAAAAACTGTAGGCCTGTCCTGCTGGGGCTTTGAAAAGAGCTGTAACAAATAGCCTTCATTATCTCTATCTACTAAAATGCCTAATTCTTTTAAAGGTTCCAGGTCTTCATCAATATGCCCTACTCTATCCAGGAGGTCTTCATAATAACTGTTAGGGACTTTCAAAAACTCCACGCCCCGGCTCATTAATGCTCTTACTGTTTTTACAATATCAGCGGTGGCAAGCGCTACGTGCTGTACACCTTCTCCGTTGTAAAACTCCAGGTATTCTTCTACCTGCGATTTTTTCTTTCCTTCCGCCGGTTCGTTGATGGGAAATTTTACATAGCCGTTTCCATTGCTCATTACTTTGCTCATTAGGGCAGAGTATTCCGTGGAAATATCTTCATCATCAAAAGAAAGAATATTTTTAAAGCCCATTACATCTTCATAAAACTTTACCCAGGGATTCATTTGGTTCCAACCTACATTGCCTACGCAATGGTCTACGTATAAAAGCCCGGTGTCAGCAGGTGCAAAATGCGGATTACTCCAGGCTTTGTATCCCGGCATAAAAGCTCCATTGTAATTTTTCCGCTCTACAAATAAATGTACTGTATCACCATAGGTATGAATACCACTTAAAACTACTTCTCCATTATCATCTTTTAAATGTTGCGGCTGCAGGTAGCTCTTTCCTCCACGTTTGGTGGTTTGCTCCCAGGCATCAGTGGCGTCATCGACACGCAGGGCTAAAAATTTTACGCCATCGCCATGTTTATAAATATGATCAGCTATCTCGCCTTCTGCACGTACCGGCGTGGTAAGTACAAAAGTTAGTTTGTTTTGACGCACCACATAACTGGCTTTGTCTTTGATACCGGTTTCCGGCCCGGCATAAGCAATGGCCTGGAAACCGAATGCACTCATATAATAATGGGCTGCCTGCTTGGCATTGCCTACATAAAATTCTACATAATCGGTTCCCTGGAGTGGAAGAAAATCTTTTTCGATAGAAGTATCTTTATTTTTTATAGCAGCAAACGACATAAAATAGTTTTTAAACCTGTGTAAAATTAAGGCAGATTAGCGCTATAAGACAGTAAAATAAAATCTGTATCATTGCGAAAACTACTTATGAAAAAAATTTTTCTATTGCAATTTATTTTTCTGGGGCCTCTAACCGCCGGTGCGCAAGAAGGCAAATCTACTATGGAAAACGCAGCCGACGACATTTGCAACTGTCTTTCCAAAATTAAAGTGGACAGTTCTAATTTGAAACAGTATAAAGACGCTGCTATGACCTGTTTTACCACCGGCACTATGGAACATATTGTACAACTTGCAGAGGAAAGACACCTTGATATAACAGACCAAAAAGCAATGCGTGGTTTAGGCGTTGAAATTGGCAAAGAACTTTTAAAGCAAAAATGCGCCAGCTATATCACTTTTGCCAAAATTTCCGCACAGGAAGACGAAAATGTACTTGATGAAGCTGCCGTAAAGGAATTCAGCACCTCTGGCAAATTGCTTAAAGTGGACAAGAAAGATTTTATTTATATCACTATTAAAGACCAGTCGAATAGGGAACACAATTTTATATGGCTGGAATATTTTGAAGGCTCTGAAAACTTTTTTGGTGATAAATTAAATACACTTGTCGGAAAAGATGTTACCATTTCATGGATAGAGAAAGAAGTGTTTTTGCCAAAAGCCAACAATTATTTTAAACTAAAAGAAATCAATGGAATTACTTTAGCCAAATAGTCGAGACTGATTGTTCGTTTTGCAAAGCGTGGAGAGTATCCACGCTTTTTTTATTCAGTACAAAGAAGCAATATTTCACACACCAAACGGATAAGTCTCCGGCATCTTTTCATCATGTGGTTTCAGATGCAACGGATGAAGGGCTTTTGTATGGTCTAAAAAAATAAAGGCATCGTACCGCTGCGACATGATGGAAGGAACGTAATTACCATACCGTTCCCTGTCCGGATCGTACACTACACCAATAGCCCTGTGCCGAATGGAGGTTTCGTACAACTTTCTTGCATCTTCTGTATTAAAAAGAAGATAACGGTTGTGTGCATCTTCATGGTGTAACTGATGCTCTATACTTCCTTCCCTTGCTTCTGGTACCGGCATTTCTTCCATCAATGCGCCCCACTCCTCGCCGGCAATCACACTTCCCCTGTAAGTGCCAAAGCCCACTAAATAAACTTTATTCACACCATACTGTTCCCTTGCCAATTGTCCGATGTTTACCATACCGGCCCTTCGCATATCGGTTGCCCTGGCATCGCCAATGTGTGTGTTGTGTTCCCACACAATTCCTTTTGCTTTTGCACCATGAAACATCATTAAACGATCCAATGTTTGCATCATGTGTGTATCTCTTACATTCCAGCTTTCATTATCAAAACTCATCATGGCACGGTAATATTTTTCTGCGTTCACGGCTATCAATGCATTTTGTTCCGTATTGAAGCCGGCTTCACGGTCACCGTCCAAAAACTGTGCTTTCATACGTACTTCTTTCAACAATGCCAATACTTTATCCCTGCAGGAATGTTCAGTTAAAGAATACCGGGCATACATCTGTTCGTTGCCTTCGTAGGGCTCAAAACATTGAATGGCTTTTTTTACAGACTGAGCTGCCTGCGGATCTTCCTTTTCCAAATAATTCATCATCTCCCGCATGGAGTCCCAAAGACTGTACACATCCAAACCATAAAAACCAACTTTTTTATCGGCAGGCAAATTTTTATTGTATTCCCGTAGCCATTCTGCCAAGGCTGCAATTTCCCAGTTAGCCCACATCCACGTTGGCCAACGATCAAAATGCATGAGCACATCACGAATATTATCACCAGCATCTTTATAGCCTTTTACATAACGATTGATCTTATAGCAGTCCGGCCAGTCGCCTTCTACACCAATGAAGTTGAAACCCTTTTCCTCTATCAGTCTTTTAGAAATGGCTGTTCGCCAGGTGTAATATTCATGTGTACCATGCGAAGCTTCACCAAGCATAACAACAGGTGCATCACCTATGTCATCTATTAAAGCATTTAAATCTTTTGATGAATTAAGCCCATGCATAAGTTTTCTGTTTTAAAACAAACAGCAACTAATACGCCAGCGACAACTCAGCAAAAACACTTTCATATGAATCAGGGGAAAGCAGTTCAGAACAAACTAACCCAGCAACCAAAAACTATAAACTATAAACTACAAACTGTCTTTATCTTCGCCGCATGTTAAAAGTTGGCATCCTTGGCGGCGGACAATTAGGAAGAATGTTATTACAGGCCGCTGCTAATTACCAGGTAGAAACGCATGTTTTAGAAAATGACGACGAATGCCCTGCTGCTCATTTATGCCGGTACTTTGTAAAAGGCAACATCCGTGATTTTGATGCGGTTTATAATTTCGGGAAAACGCTTGATGCCATCACCATTGAAATTGAAAATGTGAATATTGATGCGTTGGAAAAATTAGAAAGCGAAGGCGTAAAAGTATTTCCAAAACCATCGGTGCTGCGCATCATCAAAAATAAAGTTCACCAGAAACAATATTATGTGGAGCACCAAATTCCTACGGCGGAATTTGCTATACTACAGTCAAAATCGGAGATTGATCAGCATCATCATTTACTACCTGCTGTACAAAAACTGGCCGAAGGCGGCTATGATGGCAAGGGTGTTCAAATCATAGAAGCTTTGTCTAATGCCGTGGAAGGATTTGATGAACACAGTGTGCTGGAGAAAAAGGTCAGGATCAAAAAGGAAATTGCACAAATAGTGGCCATTGATCAAAACGGCAAAACAGCTTTGTACCCGCCGGTGGAAATGGTGTTTAACAAGGATTTGAACTTGCTGGATTTCCAGCTTTGTCCTGCCGATATTACCCAACAGGTTTTATGGAAAGTTGAAGCCATTGCGTTAACGGTTGTACGCAATTTTAATTCGCCGGGTTTATTTGCAGTGGAACTATTTGTTGACCATAACAACGATGTGTTTGTAAATGAAACGGCACCCCGGGTGCACAACAGCGGCCACCACACTATTGAAGCGCATTACTCATCGCAGTTTGATATGTTGTGGCGCATTATGCTTGGGCATCCTTTGGGCAACACAAAATATATTTTGCCATCGGTAATGGTAAATGTCATTGGCAGCGATGGATATACAGGTGAACCAAAATATGCGGGTTTGAATGAAGTGTTACAAATTGATAATGCCTTTGTGCATTTATATGGAAAATTACAAACCAAACCCGGACGTAAAATGGGCCATGTTACGGTGATGAGCAGCGAAAAACAGGATCTGATTCATAAAGCCAACAAAATCAAACAAACACTTTCAGTGATAGCGTAAGGCTAAAGTATACTACGACCTCCCAAGATTTTATACAATCAATCTCTTTCTATCTTGCACAACTGCTTTTTACGACACCGACTTTAAACCTATCCACAATATCTGCCGCTTATCAGCCCGGTGAGGTTAATTAAGGTTAATACAGTAGCTGTTAAGAAAGTTTACAATTTTTTTTCTTGCCAAAGAAGTTACTTTTGGCACTCTTATCACCAATCGAAATCTATAGTGAAAGTTTCTTACTTATTTTATCCGTTATCATTCCTCGCTATCATTTCAGCAACAACCGTATCCTGCGGTAGTAGCAGCCGCAAAAAAGAAGCAACTGCCAAACAAAATGGTGGCTATAAACCGCCTACTCCCAAGGTTGATGCTTATATAGTACATGCGCAAACAGTAAGTGAAAAACTGGAAGTGCCAGGCACCATCGTTTCGGAAGATGCTACCGACATT
>JBQCJM010000008.1:0-22812 GCA_051952715.1 Flavisolibacter sp. | reverse complement strand
AGTTTAGCGCCAGGTATCATGCTCTTGTTATCGAAGCGGTTATACGAAGCAAAAACAGAAGTAGCATTTACCTGCTGCTGAAACGAAATGTTTTGGTTAGAAACAATTCCGTTATGGAAAAAATTAGCAGCATTATCGTAAGGCTGCAAGGTTACCTGCTTACCGGACCAGTCAATTTCACTTTGGCCATTTATTCTAGGGCCCCAGCTTGTATTAGAAAGAGAATCATAATTTCCGTTACTGCCCTGTGCAAACAAATTTTGCATTTCGGGCCTTGTGAAAATACTTTCAAAACCTACAGACGATGAAACCGTAACACCGAGACCGGGTTGTTTTTTACCTGTTTTAGTAGTTATTACAATCACACCATTACCGCCAAGAGAACCGTAAAGCGCAGCGGCGGCAGGACCTTTTAATACGCTAATAGACGCAATATCGTCAGGATTAATGTCGCTTAAGCCATTACCCATATCAATTGAAGGATTCCAAAAATCATTGGTAGCTCCAATACCTACGCGACCTGTAGCGTTGTCCATAGGTACACCATCAACTACAATGAGTGGCTGAGAAAGGCCGTTGAATGAATTATTCCCACGTAATACAATCTGAGAAGAGCCGCCAGGACCATTACCGGAACGAACCACTTGCAAACCTGCCACTTTTCCCGAGAGATCGTTTACCAGGTTCGTCTCCCTGGCTTCCACCAATGTTTGACCTTTTACTTCCTGAATGGCATAACCCAAAGATTTTTTTTGTTTTTGAATACCTAACGCTGTTACAACAACTTCATTCATACTGTTGTTTCCGCCCGACAACACAACTTCTATTGTATTGTCATTACCAATAGCAATTTCTTTAGTGGCAAAGTTCACTGAGCTAAATTCCAAAACGGCGTTGGCGTTTACATCAACAGTGAAATGTCCGTTGTCATCGGTAGCACCGCTAATATTGGTGCCTTTAACATGATAAGTTGCTCCGGCAACCGGGTTGCCTTTGTCGTCCTTCACCGTTCCTGAAATGCGTTTTTGTTGCGCCGTGGCCACGGCTACACAAAAGCTCAGTAACATGCAAAGCACAAACCTTGAGGTCATTTTTTTCATTGCAGTTTGATTTAAAAATTTAAAAAGTTTAAAATTTTAGGGAGTTTGAATTACCTGCACATTAGGCCACCAGGCCATCCAGTCTTGTTTTATCAGCCATGCTTTCAAGTGTATCAAAATTTTCCATCACCAGGGCTGCAGCACCAATTAATTCGGCCTGGTAACCCAATGACGAAATTTTTATTTCAGTGTTTTCTGCTATTTTGGGAATGCAGTGTTCGTTAATGGCTTGTTGTATTGGCGCCAACCATAACTTGCCAACACCAGAACCACGGCCACTCAGCACAATCAATTCGGGATTGAGCAAATGGATTAAAATAGCAACACCTCTTCCAATATTATATCCTACCTCAGAAAAAAGTTCAACAGCAAACTTGTCCCCTTTGTGAGCTGCATCCATAATGGCAGCTGCCGTTTCTTCTATATTTTCCGTAGACAGATTTTTCAGTCTCGAAACTTTACCTTTTTTTAAACCTTCAATGGCTTTTTCCGCTACCACAAGCAGTGAAGTTTCTGTTTCCAAACAGCCACTTTTGCCGCAGCTGCACATTTTATTATTAGTGAAAAGAGGAATGTGGCTGAACTCGCCCGCAAAACCATTGTAACCTCTGAACAATTCGCCGTTTAAGATCATTCCTAAGCCAACACCCCAGCTAATGTTAATGACCATTGCATTTTGCCTGTGGTGTGCTGCGCCAAGCCTCAACTCCGCCAATGCAATAAGACTGGAATCGTTATCAATTAACACCGGCAAACCGATATGAGATTCGATATAACTTACAATACTGCCTTCATTGACTTTTAAAAAGGAATGGTTGATGCCCTTTTTTACATCAACAAAACCTGGCATGCCAATACCAATACCTGCAATTTTACTTTTGGGAATTCCGGAATCATTTATGAATTTTTCGATACAGTTGCTTAACTGCTGCAGTGCATCAGCATTATTTGGAAGTACCAGTTCAATCTTCTTCACTTCACCCATCAGGTTGTTCCGCATATCTATCAAAGCAATACGGGTAATCAACTGATCCATAGCGACAGACACTACATAGAGAAGATCTGATTTTAAAGAATACATCTGTGGGCGACGACCGCCGGTTGATGTGGCATAACCGGTTTCCTTTACACTCCCATCTTCAATCAGCTCATTTAAAATTTTGGTAGTAAGTGGCAGGCTTTTGTCTGTCAACAGGCTTAGATCTGCACAGGAAAGCTGCCCTGAGAAATATAAATGCTTGATAACGTTCTTCTTGTAAGCAGTTTGTTTTGCCACGACGCTTATTAAATTTTTGCTAAGGCTTTATAAAATTTTTGTTAAGGTAGGAAACTTTTATAAAAAAATTAAAAAGTTTTAAAAAAAATTAAAAAACTTTTCTAAAGCATGAATCAGGTTATGCAAAACGGGAAGATTGACTGATGAAGCCGCAATTAAGCTTTAAAACTTTTATTATAAAAGAAGTGAAAACCTGGCCAACTGATATTTATTAAGTGGCTCTGTTTAGGTTGGCTGTTAATGCTATTTTAAACCAATGCTCTGTCCAAATGCACATAGCCGCCATCTACATGAATCATTTGCCCGGTGGTGTGACTTGATTTTTCCGATAAAAGAAAAGTGACCATATTAGCTATCTCTTCTGCTGTGGTCATGCGGTTTTCAAAAGGAATCTTCGCAGTAATCTCTTTCAACTTTGTCTCCGAGTTGGGCAAAGTATTAATCCATTTTTCATATAGAGGTGTAAAACACTCAGCCACAATCACGGCGTTTACCCTGATACCATATTTGAGTAATTCTACTGCCCATTCTCTTGTCAACGCATTGCGACCACCATTAGCAGCTGCATAAGCCGATGTGTTACCCTGCCCTGTTTCCGCTGTTTTAGAACCGATGTTCACAATTGCGCCTTTCGATTTAATCAACTCCGGTAAAGCATATTGCGCCATCAAATAATAATGCACCAAGTTCTTGTGAAGGCTTTTAATGAATTCTTCATAATTGCCTTTTTCCAATCCAATGCCATCGTTAACACCCGCATTATTTACCAAACCATTTATGCGCCCAAACTTTTGAATTATTTCTTTTACGGCTTTTTCACATTCCTCCGGCCTTGTTAATTCCGCCACTACATGAGCCGCTTTTTTACCATTGGCTTTAATTTCATCCACTAAGTTCTGGTTGTCTGTTTCGCTACGACCAACAATTACGGGCAGTGCGTCTTCGTTAGCCAGCACTCGCACAATGCCCTCTCCTATTCCTTTAGCGCCACCGGTTACAATAATGATTTTATCTTTTAACTGGAGATCCATTCGTTTACTTATAAATTATAAAACTTGATAGCATTTTGTCCGAATATTTTATTTTGTTCATCAATTGAAAAAGAAGAAAAATAATCTTTCACTATGTCAACTGTTTCGTTATAACTGGCGGCCAGCAGACACACCGGCCAGTCCGATCCAAACAAAATACGATCCATTCCCAATGCCTTTACGACAACATCGATGTAGGGTTTTAAATCATCTTTTTCCCAATGCTGCCAATCAGCTTCTGTCGTCATGCCGGATAATTTGCAATATACATTTTCGTGCGGGGCAATTGCCTGCATGTCATTTTTCCACTCGTCTATTTTCTTTAATTTGATATACGGTTTTGCTAAATGATCAAGCACAAATTTTTGTTCAGGAAAAAGCGCTGCTAACTTTTTTGCAAAAGGCAATTGATCGGGAAATATCAAAAGATCAAAAGTAAAACTGAACGATTGCAAGGTTGCCATGCCGTTTTTAAAATTCGATTGCAACATTAAATCTCTTTGCGCTTCCGCCTGCAGAATATGCCGGAAACCTTTTACAATTTTAAACTGGCTGTAGTGCTCTAAACGTTCTTTCACGTCGGCAGCACGCAAATCAACCCAACCAACTATACCTTTTATAAAATCATTTTCATGCGCCAGCTCAATCAAAAAATCGGTTTCTGTTTCTGACTGGTCGGCCTGCACTGCCATGCAGCCGCCAAAATTATTTTGAGCCAATAATGGTTGAATATCTTTCGGCAAAAAATCTTTCCTGATAATTTGCATATCATCAGTGATCCATGCATCTTTTACCGGATCGTATTTCCAGAAGTGCTGGTGAGCATCAATGCGCATAAGCAACTGCCGTTTGTTTTGATTGGCCTAAGCCATCAATACCTAACTCAACTACATCTCCCGGTTTTAAATAGACCTGCGGGTTCATTCCTAAACCAACACCGGCCGGTGTTCCGGTAGAAATAATATCACCAGGCAGCAAGGTCATAAACTGACTAACATAAGCAACAAGAAAAGGGATCTTAAAAATAAAGTTTGACGTATTTCCATCCTGCATCACTTTCCCATTCACACTGAGCCATAAACGTAAGTTATCAACATTCTCAATTTCATCTTTGGTAGCCAGAAAAGGGCCAATGGGTGCAAACGTGTCGCAGCCCTTTCCCTTGTCCCATGTGCCATTTCTCTCCAGTTGAAACTCCCGTTCACTTACATCGTTGTGCAGGCAATAACCAGCAACATGGTCCATTGCTTTAGCCTCCTCAACATAACTTGCTTTTTTGCTGATCACAACTGCCAGTTCTACTTCCCAATCGGTTTTTACAGAATTTTTAGGAATCACAATATTATCGTTGGGGCCAACCAATGCAGTTGTTGACTTCATAAAAATGACCGGCTCCGGCGGAAGCGCAGCACCCGTTTCTTTTGCATGATCGGCGTAGTTCAGTCCAATGCACACAATTTTGGATGGCCGTTGAAAAGGTGCGGCCAATTCGGCGTCTTTTGAAATTTCTTTTAACTGTACCTTACTTTCTTCAATAAATTTTTGCAAACGGCTCAAACCATCAGTTTCAAAAAATGCTTCGTTGTAATCTTCTCCAAAAGCAGAAGCATCGTAATGTTTTTCGTCAATGATAAGTCCTGGCTTTTCTTTTCCATTTTCTCTAAAGCGAATAAGTTTCATATTTTTTATATTGCTATTGTTAGACGATAGGTATAAAATCAATCAAATAGTAACGGAAGAATTACGTGATTGTTCGGATATTTTTTTATCAACACGTGCAGCAGTAGCATCAAAGATCAGTTATTCAATTTTATAAATCCTCCGTCTATAGGATAATCGCAACCCGTAATAAAAGCAGCTTCATCTGAACACAAAAATAAAATCAGCAATGCAATTTCTTCCGGCTTTGCCATACGGCCAATAGGTTGCGTTTTTGAAAGTTTTTCATACATCTCTTTTTCCCTGCCCGGATAATTTTTTGCAAGGAAGCTATCAACAAAAGGCGTATGCACCCGTGCCGGCGAAATGCAGTTGCAGCGGATACCATCGCCGATATAATCCTTAGCCACAGAAAGCGTCATGGCATATACAGCGCCTTTACTCATCGAATAAGCAAAGCGGTCGGGCAGGCCAACATTGTTGGCAATAGATGCAAGATTTAAGATAACACCATACTTATGTTGCTTCATTAACGAAACAGAAGCCTGTAAACAATTGTAAACACCTTTCACATTTACATTGTAAATGCGGTCGAAATCAGTTTCAGGTGTATTTTCTACATTGCCTATGTGCGATACACCGGCGCTGTTCACCAATATGTCGATCTTGCCAATGTTTTGAAAAACCGTTTTTACCTGATGCTGATTTGTAACATCGCATGGCTGCACAAAAGCCTTACCTCTATCATCTGCAATTGCTTTTGCAGTAAGATTGGCAGCCTCTTCGTTCATATCAACTATATGTACTTCCGCACCTTGCTGCGCAAATAATTTTGCTACTGCCTTACCAATGCCGCTCCCGGCGCCGGTAATTACTGATTTTTTATTGTCTAACCGGAACATAGTGTTACTTTCTTCGTTTATTGAACTTCGTTGTTCTTTCAATGTCGGTATTTTTCAAAGCCTTACACCTCTTCCAGGGTATAAAGTCATCCTGTATCAGGAGTACTGCTTTGGGTGCTACTTCTGCGCTGGCACTTTTGTTGCGGTATTGCAGTTGCAACTGCTCATCAACGAAATGATCGTTCCCCAGCAATATTTTTCAGCATCACTAATACAATGTCTCCCGAATGAGTTTTCAAATAAATTGGTCTGCCTTTCTTCATCACGCTGTCAAAATTCTTTTAGATCAAAAATTTTATTCATTATCATCCACTTTTCGCCTTCCACTGCGCCGGGTAATGCTTCCTGGTATTGCCACATCAGTTCTTCCCACTCTTGCACCTTGCTGTTGTTTTTATCTGCCGCTGCTTTTTTTTCAAAGCTAAAGTCATCATTCACTTCCATGATCATTAATAATCTTGTATCCAGGCGGTATATCTCCATCTGTTCAATTCCAGAATGCCTTATTGATTGAACAATTTCCGGCCACACATCTTGGTGAAATGCTTCATATTGCCGGATTAACTCCGGCTCGTTCTTCAAGTTTAATGTCAGGCAATATCTCTGCATGCTTAAATTTAATTTTATAGCCGCGTAGGGCAAAGAACAATACAATTACAAAACAACTAAGGGGAACAATGTAAGAAAAGGCAGTGGAATGTGATTGAGCCAATGAACCCATAATGTAAGGTACCAATGCGCCACCTACGATAGACATGATGATAAAAGATGCTCCCTTTTTTGTATAAGCTCCAAGACTTTTTACGCCTAAAGCAAAAATGGTAGGGAACATGATGGACTCGAAAAAGAAAATTGCCACCAAAGCATAAATAGAAATCATTCCGTTTAACCAAATAACGACAGCGCAAAGCAAAATGCTGATCAGTGCATAAATGGCCAGCAATTTGTTTGGTGCAATGAATTTCATAATGGCTGTGCCGATAAAACGGCCAATGGTAAATAATAACATACCGGCAGATAAAAGATAAGCAGCTTTTTCATTAGTGATACCCAAACCCTTCTCTGTGCAATAATTAATGAACAAGGCAGCGATGCCTACTTGTGCTGCCACGTAAAAAAATTGTGCAACTACTGCCCAAACAAAATGGCCATGCTGAAATAAAGTTTTGTTGCTTTGCCTTCTTTCATTAACAACTAACTCTTCTTCTTTTACTTCCGGCATTGGTGTGCGAACAAACAAAAATGCTACCAGCAATACCAAAGCAGCAATGGCTATATAAACCAGTTTTACAGAACCAAGATCCTGGCCGGATGAAGTTGCACCAAAAAACAAACTACCACCAACAATAGGACCAATAAACGAACCTACTCCATTGAAGCTTTGTGAAAGATTGAGACGAAACTCCGAAGTTTTAGGATCGCCTAAAACAGTAATATATGGATTGGCTGCGGTTTCCAAAAAAGTAAGACCGCAGGCTAAAATAAACAAAGCCAATAAAAAAAATGGGAAGCTGGCATTTTGCGCAGCCGGATAAAAAAGAATGGCTCCTGTTGCATATAAAAGCAGGCCAGTAATAATTCCTCTTCGATATCCCACTTTTTGCATGAACAATCCCGCAGGCAAAGCAATTATAAAATAAGCGCCGAAATAAGCAGCTTGCAAAAGCATTGAACGTTGCTTGGTTATGTTCAGGGTTTCCTGAAAATGCTTGTTCAGCACATCAAGCAAACCGTAGGCAAGACCCCACAAAAAAAACAGCGAGGTCACTAAAATAATTGGAAGCGTGTAGTTGCGTTTGTTATTATTCATATAGTTGTAGGAAGCGTTGTTTATAAAACATGCTGACCTGCAAATTAACTTTTACCACAAATAAAAAAAAGTGCCTTGTTATATCATTGAAGATTGCCTGATTATTCAACTATCATGGGCATTCGCATTATTAGAATGTGCTTCTGGCGGTTCTATTTGCAATAAGAACAAATTCCGCTTTTTAGAATCATTTGCACAGCAGGCAACAAAGCGCCGAAGAGTGCGACGCAAGAAAAGCTTAATAGAAATTTCAATGCCGAAAATCAAATAAAATCGGTTAACCTCATAACGATCAAAATAAAAATAAAGAAGGCACGAACCTGCTTTGTTCAAGAACCGGCTTGACCTGTACAAGATCACTTTCAATTTTATAAATGTTTTTCTCACAAAAAGTTTTGTATGTTTTGTTGGCATGCAGCCAAACGCCGCAAAGCAGTAATATGATGCAAAAGCATGAGGCAACAAGTAGTTTAGTGTGCATGTTTGAAAAGTTTTAGTTAGTCTTTCCAATTTTGCACTAAGCTAGGTGCGGCTTATTGCCACTGCAATACAGAGTTGCTTGAACAGTGTAAAAGGCTGCATGAATTGCATTCATTCTCTTTCTGCATTTCATCAATTGAAATCTTCAATTCATGCATCGCCCTGTTGCCAGGGCTTTACCGGCAATTTAGTTTCGTATCAAATTATTCATTGCACTTAACCATACAAATCATGAACAGTTTATCAATAAAGCCGGGCACTAAAATCTTATTTGCCAATTTTCCCGGTGATGGGCATTTCAATCCTCTGACAGGATTGGCTATGCACTTAAAAAGTATTGGCTGCGATGTAAGATGGTACACTTCCAAAAAGTATGAAACCAAAATAGCAAAGCTGGGCATTCCGTTTTACGGACTAAAAAAGGCGTTGGACTTTGCGTCTAATCCTGATGTAGACGCCTCATTTCCTGAACGCAAAAATCATAAAAGCCAGGTAGCAAAATTAAAGTTCGACATGATCAATGTTTTCATCCTTCGCAGTCCTGAATATTATGAAGACATTCTTGATATTTATAACGATTTTGAATTTGAATTGATGGTGGCCGACATCACTTTTGGAGGCATAGTTTTTGTAAAAGAAAAAATGAACATACCTGTTATCGGTGTTGACATCATTCCACTTCCTGAAACATCAAAAGACTTGCCACCAGCGGGTTTGGGCCTGACGCCTTCTTACAGTTTCGCAGGAAGGATAAAGCAAAACATTTTGCGTTTTGTAGCTGATAAAATTTTATTTGCACACCCTACAAAAGTGATGACAGAGGTGCTTGCGAAATACGGCATTGATGCAGGCGGATCAAACATATTTGATATCCTCATTAAAAAATCAACGCTTGTAGTGCAAAGCGGAACGCCGGGTTTTGAATATAAGAGAAGCGATATGAGCAAGCACATTCATTTTGTAGGCCCATTACTGCCATACAGTCAAAAAAAAGAAAACAAAAAATGGTTTCACGAAAAACTGCTGCAATACGATAAAGTGATATTGGTAACACAGGGAACAGTAGAAACGGACGCAGAAAAAATATTGATACCAACGCTGGAAGCTTTCAAAGATACCGATTGCCTGGTTATTGTGACGACAGGCGGTGCGAAAACACAAGAGTTAAAAACAAAATACCCGCAGCCAAATATCATTATTGAAGATTTTATTGCCTTTGACAATGTAATGCCTTATACCGATGTGTATGTAACCAACGGCGGATATGGCGGCGTATTACTATCCATTCAAAATGAATTGCCAATGGTAGTGGCTGGTGTACATGAAGGCAAGAACGAGATCAACGCAAGAGTAGGTTATTTTGGTTTGGGCATTAATTTAAAAAAAGAAAAGCCAACTCCTTCTCAGCTAAAAGCAGCTGTGGAGGAAGTGATCAGTAACAAGATGTACTCCAAAAATGTAAAAGCTTTAAGCAACGAGTTTAAAGAATACAATCCTGCTGAATTGTTTGAAGAACATGTGGCCCGTTTGCTCAATAAAAACAAAAGAACGGAAAGGAAGCGCAGGCAAATAGAGGAATCAATTTATTGATTATTGAAGTAAGCAATTTTAAACTCATTGAGAAACAAAAATCCTCTCAGTAATGAGAGGATTTTGATTAGGCAGGCGTATAAAAAGTTACAATTATCTTTTTTTCGTTTTCGGACGGACGCCTGTTGATCTTTACAAAGGATAGGATTACGCTTCGATAGAAATCGAAAATGTTTTTCATTTAGCTTTTCTTAGGTTGGATTTGTAGAACAAATATCACAGTTCTTCTTTCGATTGTATAATTGGGGAACTGCTTTTTTTATCTTTTACACAATCATTTTATGAACTGCTAAATGGTTTTACCTATTTTCTTAACTCGTGGTATAAAAAGAAGTTAAAACAGGAATAACTGGTATTGTTTTGGCAAATAGAAATCATTAAACGAATAATAGGATGGTGTTATTTTCAACGGTTCTTTTTGTGGATGGAAACCCTGTGGGTTATAAGGTGCATGAAGAAAAGAACAGGCTTATTTTAAACCCTGCAGAAAATCCAAACAGAGACATACAACCACCAGTGCTGACTGCCAAAAACAGCCACGGGCAATGGCACATAGAAGGCACAGAAGACAGGAATTTAATTGACCAGGTAATTGAAGATGTGAGCTTACATAGCTTGCCTTAAGCGTTACTATACCAATTACAGTTCAACGCCGATGTTTCGACTTCTATATTTGCAGTGCAAATCAGTTACATGAAAATTTCTCTCTGGTCAATTGGAAAGGCCAATGAACCTTATGTAAAAGAAGGCATTGCCGAATTCACCAAGCGCATCTCCAAATATTTTCCGGTAGAATGGAACCTGCTTCCTGTACCAAAGAATGCAGGTATGTTATCAGAAATGGATTTGAAAAAAAGAGAAGGCGAAATGATTTTGCAATGGCTGCGCACTGATGATTATTTAATAGCACTTGATGAACATGGCAAAATGCTCACCTCGGAAGGGTTAGCAAATTTCATTCAGCAAAGAGCCACGGAAAGCACTAAGCATGTAGTGTTTTTAATTGGCGGCGCTTTTGGTTTGGATGACAGTGTTTTAAAAATAGCCAATTTTAAATGGGCTTTATCCGGACTGACGTTTCCACATCAACTGGTGCGATTGATATTAGCCGAACAGGTGTACAGAGCCTGTACGATCCTGCGTAACGAAAAGTATCACCATAAGTAGATGACCGATGGTTGATGCCGGATGATAGTTTTGATCTTTTCTTGCGGTCATCTTTCAACAATTAACTATCATCTATATTTGTCCATCAACCATCTTCGTCTGACATGGAGCTTTCTATAACGGTTATCATTATCATTGTTACCACACTTATCTCTATCGGTGGGTTCAGCAATCAAAAAATTATTGACGATCTTATTTTTTATCCGCCTGCTGTTACGCATCGCAAACAATGGTGGCGTTTTTTCACCTGCGGATTGATCCATGCTGATTTTGGGCACCTGATCTTCAACATGCTTTCTCTGTATTTTTTTGGAAAAGTAGTCGAAGACGTATTTCAAATCTTCTTTCCCGAATCTGGCAAGTGGCTCTATCTTGTTATGTATGTTTCTGCCCTATTCGTTTCTATTATACCGACTTACTCTAAAAACAAAAACAATTATGCTTACCGAAGCCTTGGTGCTTCAGGTGCGGTAAGTGCCGTTGTATTTGCTGGACTGATAATTGCCCCTGACCAGTCTATTTACTTGTATTTTATTCCTATTCCTATTCCAGGATTCATCTTTGCACCTCTTTATCTCCTAATATCATTTCTCTTAGAAAAAAGAGGCGGCGATAATATTAATCACTCTGCACACATTTGGGGCTCTATTTATGGATTTGCTTTCATTGTTATTGCAGGCAGAATCGCCGGATATGATTTGATAACGCTTTTTGTTTCTGCAGTTAAAAATTACCTGCGTTCTAAGGGTTGGATGTAGTTAGCTGCAACACTTCTTTTGTTGATGATGTAATTTTAAAACGATCATCAATACGCAGGCCCACCACCCAAATAATTTTTTTATTGCTTTCTATTACCCATGTATTTTCTTTTTGGTTTTTAGAAAGTTTTTGATCAATAAAAAAACGAGCAAGCTTTTTCTTTTTGCGCATGCCCAGCGGATAAAAATAATCGCCCTGCTTCCACTTGCGCAACAGCAAAGGAAATTCAATATGGCGTGCATCTAACTGAGCGACAGAAGGAGATTTGTCAAGGTCAAATTTTTCTACAGGCAGAAATTGCATTTGCAACTGGCTACCGTTGAATTTTACGGGATCATTGTTTCTTTCTAAAGCAATTGTTTTGGCATCAGCAATTTTCGGTGCAATGATCAGCCAGTTGTTGTGTTTAATAATTTGGTATTGCTGATTCTCTATAAACTTACCCGAATCGGCTTCCATTAGCTTTTTTACTTCATCCACCTGCTTTTCACCAAAGCCATAATCCCTGATGATCTCGTAAAGAAGCGATGTGGACTCATACCTTTTCAACTTTCTTACTGGAATACGCAACTCATAAGCATGTTGTTCACAAACTTCCTGCTTCAGTTGTTCAACGGAAGATTGGTAAAGAACATTGACCTTTTTGAACCGGTCTATATTATTCAATAAATTTTCTTCCACCTGCGGATATACTTTTTTAATAGCCGGTATCAACTCGTGGCGAAAGAAATTGCGGGTGTACTTAGTAGACGTATTGGATGAATCTTCTACCCATTGTAAATGATTTTCCCTGGCAAAAGCGTCGATCTCGTTGCGGCGCACCTGTAACAAAGGGCGCAGCAAATGATTTTTTTTATCGGTTTCCGGAATGGCTGTTAATCCTTGTAAGCCCGTGCCCCGGAAAAAATTCATCAGCAAGGTTTCTACATTATCATCGGCGTGGTGCGCCAGCACAGTGTAAGCAAATCCTTTTTCTTTTTGTAATTGGGCAAACCAATCGTACCGGAGCTTTCGTGCAGCTTCCTGTATGGATAAGCCATTTGCGTCTGCATAAGCGCTGGTATCAAATTGCTGCGCCAACACTTCCACACTATATTTTTCACCAAGGCTTTTTACAAATCGTTCGTCCCGTTCACTCTCCTCTCCTCTCAAATTAAAATTGCAATGGGCAATGGTAAAATTTAATCCGGCCTGTTTGCATAGTTCGCACAGCACCACAGAGTCAACGCCGCCGCTTACGGCCAGCAGCAACTTATCTTTTTGATGAAAAAGATTTTGTTGCTGTATGTATTTCTTAAATTGTTGAAGTAGTTCCATTTTGATCATTTGCACATTCTCCAATTTTCACATCGTTGCCTCTTCATACGCTCCCCTTAACTCACTATACGCATGGTTATCGCCGGCTTCCTTTGCCTTCAGCATTCCTTTTTCGTAACAGCGAACAGCTTCTGCTGTTTCACCATTCCGCTCTAACAACTTTCCTAAATGATAATAGCTTCCAACATAATTTTCATCCCTGCTTAGCAAATGCTCGAAGGTCTTTTTGGCCTCCGCATCATCGCCCAGCTTTACATACTCCAGCGCCAATGCATGCTGCACAAAACTATCATCGGGATTAGCCGCTAAAAAATCCTTCAACTTCTCAATTCTTTCCATGTTTTTACTTATGCTGTTTCGGGTATCTTTGCGCCTTATATTTGTAGAAATTATTAGTTGCATAAGCAACCAAATTCTCTTAATCTATTTATATGAAGATTCTTGTTTGTATAAGTAAAACGCCTGACACCACGGCAAAAATAGCCTTCACCGATAACAACACGAAATTCGCTGAAGCCGGCGTGCAATGGATCATCACTCCTTACGATGAATGGTATGCACTGGTGCGTGCCATTGAGTTAAAAGAAGCAGATGCTTCCACTGTTATTCATTTAGTAAATGTTGGCGGTGCCGATGCCGAGCCTATCATCAGGAAAGCTTTGGCCCTTGGTGGCGATGAAGCCATTCGCATCAATACCGAGCCTTTGGAAAGTTATAGTGTGGCCGAACAAATTGCAGCCATTGCAAAACAGGGCGGCTACGATCTGATTCTTACAGGTAAAGAAACTATCGATTACAATGGCGGTGCCGTTGGCGGCATGCTGGCAGAGTTGCTTGATTTACCTTATGTGGCTAACGCTACCAACTTGCAGGTAAGCGGCCGTACGGCTACCGTAAAAACAGAAATTGAAGGTGGCGAAGAAACCGTGGAGGTGGCTTTGCCTTTAGTGTTAAGTTGTCAAAAAGGAATGGCAGAAGCAAGAATACCCAACATGCGTGGCATTATGGCTGCACGTACCAAACCACTGAAAGTGGTAGAGCCTGTGCAGGCAGATTCGTTTACTAAATTCACAGAGTTCCAGTTGCCGCCGGCCAAAGCCGGTGTAAAACTGGTAGCAGCCGACAACGTTGAGGAATTAGTGCGGTTGCTGCACGATGAAGCGAGGGCCATTTAGCCCTGTCCCGGGTGAGAAACTTAGGTCGGAAAACCTTTCTTTATTTCAGTTAGTTCTTTAGCATAAAGTTGATGATTGTGTTACCAGCAGAAGCGCTACTATTAAATTTTTGTTGCGTCGCACTCTTCAACGTTCAATGCATTACTGGGCAGAAAAGAAAATCTGAACTTGAGACGATCATTTTCAAATTCTTCAATCTTCAAATCTTCAAATTAAAATCATGAGCGTTTTAATATTCGTTGATCACGCCGATGGGCAAATTAAAAAAGCTTCACACGAAGCATTAAGCTATGGCGGTAAAATAGCAGAGCAAACCGGTACTACCGCCGAAGCAGTTGTTTTAGGTTCAGTAAACGAAGACCTGGCTGCACTAGGCAAGCATGGCGTAAAAAAAGTACACCAGGTGCAAAGCGATAATCTCCAGCAATTCGATTCACAGGTGTATACAAAAGTAATTGCACAGGTGGCGGAACAAACCGGCGCCAAAGTGATTATTTTTTCTAATAATTCCAGCGGCAAAGCATTAGCACCAAGAGTAGCTGTTCGCCTGAAAGCAGGATTGGTAGCAGGCGCCACAGCCTTGCCCGATACATCAAATGGTTTTACGGTTCGCAAAAATGTTTTCTCAGGAAAAGCATTTGCCAATGTTGCTATCAATACCGACGTAAAAGTTATTTCACTTAACGTGAACGCCTATACTATTACCGAAGGCGAAGGAACGGCAGAAGTGGTTTCTTTCAATGCCACTGTAGAGGCACCGAAAGAAAAAACCATTGACACGGCGAAAACTGCAGGTAAGGTTTCGTTAACCGAAGCCGACATTGTAGTAAGTGCAGGCCGTGGTTTAAAGGGGCCCGAAAACTGGGGCATGGTAGAAGAACTGGCCGATACTTTAGGCGCAGCACTGGCCTGTAGCCGCCCCGTAGCTGATGCACACTGGCGTCCGCATAACGAACATGTGGGGCAAACCGGTATTGCCATTGCACCGAACTTATACATCGCCATTGGCATTAGTGGAGCTATTCAACATTTAGCCGGTGTAAACAGAAGCAAGGTCATTGTTGTTATCAATAAAGATGCAGAAGCACCTTTTTTTAAAGCCGCTGACTATGGCATTGTAGGCGATGCTTTTGAAGTGGTGCCTAAGCTGACAGCAGCGGTGAAGAAGATGAAGGGACAATAAAGTGAGCGGTGAATGATAAGTAGTGCGTGAAGTTTTTTTAACTACAGTTTTTCTTTAAGGATTTATTGTTTTTTTATGAAGTGCCTGTTACAGCAATCACTAATAAAAGACCGTAATGAGCGAGACTACTCGCCATTAACTACTCACTACTCACCATTTCACCATTCACGTTTTTATCGTAGGTTTGCAAACTTTAGCAAAAGCCTTTTCAGGGTATGAAGAAAATAGAATTGGAAATAGTGGCTCTTTCTCACAGTATTACGCAAACGCATTCGTATGCTGTGGTGCTGGGCGAAGTGAACGGATTGCGCAGGCTTCCTATCGTTATTGGAGGCTTCGAAGCCCAGGCTATTGCTGTGGCGCTTGAAAAAATGCAGCCCAGCCGCCCGCTTACCCACGACCTGATGAAGAATTTCATGACTGCCTTTAATATTGAGTTGCACGAAATTGTTATTTCAGATTTGCAGGAAGGCATCTTTTACTCCAAGTTGGTTTGCTCTTCTGATAACGACACTATTGAAATTGATTCCCGTACGTCCGATGCACTGGCTTTAGCGGTACGGTTTGGTTGCCCCGTTTATACTTACGAACACATTCTTGAGAGTGCAGGTATTTTAATGGAAGATCCGGGTGCTGCCGGCAAAAAGAAAAAAACACCCGCTATATCCTCTCCCGAAGAAGAGGCCGGCGGTAAAGGTGATTTAAAATCTATGTCGCTGGAAGATTTAAATACTTTGCTGAACGAAGTATTGGAGCAGGAAGATTACATCCGTGCCATTGCCATCAGGGACGAAATCAACAACAGGAAAAAAAACACTGACTAGACGAATTGATGTAAAGAGTTTCACTGATAGTTTACCAAAACGTAAGGAAACAGACAATCTTAAATAATCTTTGAAATCCCAAACATTCAATCCGCGATAAAAATCTGCGAAGTCTGTGATCTCCTTCCCCAATTGTAAAATTAATTTAGGACTGCACATTCTGCAAAAAAGGGCAGATGGTTTTCACGATCTTGACACTGTCTTTTATCCTGTTGCTTTACGTGATGGAGTGGAGATCATTCAAAACACTTTTCCTTCACAGGAAATCACATTTACAAGTTCCGGTTTACACATCGATGCCCAAGCCGAAGACAACAGCTGCGTCAAAGCCTATCATCTTTTAAAAAAAGATTTTCCGCAACTGCCTGCTATTAAAATGCACTTACACAAAATCATTCCATCGGGTGCAGGCCTGGGCGGCGGCAGTGCCGATGGCGCATTTACCTTACTGCTGCTTGATAAAAAATTCAATCTTGGCCTGCAGGAAAAGCAACTTATCGCCTATGCTTTGCAATTAGGCAGCGATTGTCCTTTCTTCATCATCAACAAACCTGCGTACGCTACCAGCCGCGGAGAGAAAATGGAAGCAATACAGTTGGATCTATCTCCGTACCAGATCGTTCTTGTCAATCCTGATATTCACATCAATACCGGCTGGGCTTTTTCGCAAATCACACCTAATAAAGAAAGAAAGTCGTTAAAGGAAATCATTACACTGCCCGTTAGCGAATGGAAACAGCATTTACAAAATGACTTTGAAGAAGCTGTTTTTCTTCATCATGCCGAAATCAAAACCATTAAAGAACAATTGTACGAACAAGGCGCTGTGTATGCATCTATGAGCGGCAGTGGCTCTACGGTGTATGGCCTGTTCACCAAAAATACATTACCGGAACTTCACTTTCCCAGGCACTACTTTATAAAATCAGTAATGAGTAGTTCAATGAGTAATGAATAATCGGTAATGAGTGGGCCATCTCTAATCGAGTTTTTACCGGTATCTGAATGACTGCTATAGGAAAGTATTCCGCATAGCACGAACTATTACTCTTTACTGATTAGTCATTATTCATTACTCGTTACTCATTTTATGAAATCCCTATAACACCATATTCTGTGCTTCACTTACTTTTGCGCCAGAATGAACCGCATGGAGATCTACAAAGAATTTTCTTTTGACTCAGCTCACTTTTTACCCAATGTGCCCGACGGGCATAAATGTAAAAACATGCACGGCCACACTTACCGGCTGCGGGTTTTTATTAAGGGTGAACTCGATCCGCAATTAGGATGGATCATGGATTTTAAAGAATTGAAAGATGCGCTGGCTGGTGTTATTGACCAGTTAGATCATCAATTGATCAACGACATACCGGGGCTCGAAAATCCAACGGCAGAAAATATTACCGTTTGGATCTGGAAGCAGATCAAGCCTTTGCTACCACTGCTTAGTAAAATTGAATTGTACGAAACGCCTACAACGGGTGTTATCTACTCGGGAGAATGATTGTTCAATTGCGCAAACAATTCATTCATGTCCAAAGGCTCCGTGAGCATATCTAAATTTCCATTGGCATCAACAGGCCATTCTTCTTTTGGACGGTCCCAATACAGTTCTACACCATTGCCATCCGGATCATTTAAATAGATAGCTTTCGATACACCATGATCTGATGCGCCGGTTAAAGGATAATGATTGTCATGCAGCCGCTTTACCACTTCTGCCAGGTCTTTTTGTGTAGGATATACTATAGCCAGGTGATACAAACCTGCCGCCTTACCCGGCGCAGGGCCTGCATTTTTACTATGCCATGTATTCAATCCAATATGATGATGATAACCGCCTGCAGAAAGAAACACGGCGCTATCGCCATACCATTGCGTTATTTCAAAACCCAGCAGGTCGTGGTAGAAATGCAGGGCCCTGGGAATATCAGACACTTTCAAATGAACATGCCCGATACGGGTTGCTGAAGGAACTTTATACGCCATCACTTCATTTTAAAATTTTACTTTCTAAATTTCCGAAAAAGCATTTGTATAAAACCACCTGCCGATAATTTATTTTACTTTCTCCTATCCTACAGTTTGCCTTTATAGTTATGAGGATTCATTTCACACAATCAACTACATTTGCCTTACAATACTTGCCATGAAAGCAACAGTTTCCTTTCTTAGCCTCAACCTCGACCTTCTCAACCACTAAGGTTAGTATTGACCTGCGCTTTCTTCATTATCATTTTATCATCACTTAAATTCAATTTTATGCAAGCAGCTACCGATGTAGTTTCCAATACACAATACTATTTAAACCTTGAAGAAAAATATGGTGCTCATAATTACCACCCGCTGCCCGTAGTATTGACCAAAGGCGAGGGTGTTTTTGTGTGGGATGTGGAGGGCAAGCGGTATTACGATTTCCTGAGCGGCTATTCGGCCGTAAACCAGGGACATTGCCACCCGAAAATCATAGCAGCACTAACCGAACAGGCGCAACGCCTTACCCTTACCAGCCGGGCTTTTCACAGCGACCTGCTGGGCGAGTATGCCAACTATGTTACTACTTATTTTGGCTACGATAAAGTGCTGCCCATGAACACAGGCGTAGAGGCTGTAGAAACTGCCATTAAGCTGGCCAGGCACTGGGGCTATTTGGTAAAAGGCATTAAAGACCAGCAGGCCAAAATCATTGTTTGCGAAAACAATTTTCACGGACGTACCACTTCCGTTATTTCTTTCAGTACCGACCCTTCGGCCAGGGACAATTTTGGTCCGTACACACCGGGGTTTATTCAAATCCCTTACAATGATTTGAACGCACTGAAGCTTGCCTTACAGGATGAAACTGTTGCTGCCTTTTTGGTAGAACCCATACAGGGCGAAGCCGGCGTAATGGTGCCGGACGAAGGTTATTTGAGCAGCGCTTACCAATTATGCAAAGATGCCAATGTGCTGTTTGTGGCTGATGAAATACAAACCGGCTTGTGCCGCACGGGCAAAATGCTGGCCTGCGATCATGAGAATGTTCATCCTGATATTTTGATCCTCGGCAAGGCCCTAAGCGGTGGCACTTTGCCCGTTAGTGCTGTACTGGCCAATGATGAGATCATGCTCACCATCAAACCGGGGGAACATGGATCTACCTATGGCGGCAATCCACTGGCCTGCAAAGTAGCTATCGCTTCGCTTGAAGTATTGAAAGAAGAGAACCTTGCACAAAATGCAGCACAGTTGGGCGACTATTTCAGAAGTGAATTAAAAAAGCTGATCTCTTCTAATATCAAAATCGTTCGTGGCAAAGGATTATTAAATGCCATTGTCATTGACCATCCAAATCAAGATGCCGCCTGGGACCTGTGCTTAGCGCTGAAGGAAAACGGGCTACTGGCCAAGCCAACACACGGCGATAAAATACGGCTGGCGCCGCCCTTAGTGATCACCAAAGAACAAATTGACGAATGCGTGCAGGTAATTCAAAAAAGTTTGTTGACCTTAGATGCAAAGCTGTAAGATAAGAGCTGTGGGTCTTGAGCCTTGAGCTGTGAGTTTCGAGACTTAAATGACTGACTGTACTAAAGGTCTCAAAGATCATAGCTCGCAGCTAACTACAAACTACAAACCCCAAACTTGTATGGACACACACCTGCACCACCAGGAGCAACATTTACAAAGCAGTGACTTTATCAGAGACATTGTTATTGGTATGGCCGATGGATTGACCGTGCCTTTTGCACTGGCAGCAGGCTTAAGCGGCGCTGTTGACTCTACCAGCATTATTGTTATTGCAGGCATTGCTGAAATTGCTGCGGGCTCCATTGCCATGGGCCTGGGCGGCTACCTGGCCGGCAAAACCGAACAGGATCATTATAACAGCGAAAAGCGGAGAGAGTATTACGAAGTAGATCATTTACGCCACAGGGAAATAGAAGAAACAAAAGAGTTTTTTGCCAGCATCGGTCTCGACGAAGACCTGCAGGCAAAAGCCACGGCGCAAATTGCGCAGGACAAAGACAAGTGGGTGCAGTTTATGATGAAGTACGAACTGGGTTTGGAAGAACCCGATCCCCGGCGTGCCCGCAAATCGGCCTTTAACATTGGCGCCTCCTATATTGTAGGAGGGTTGGTTCCTTTATCGCCTTATTTCTTTGTGGAGCATCCTATTGACGGGTTACAATATTCTGTTGGGGTTACCCTTATTTGCCTGTTTATTTTTGGTTGGTTTAAAAGCAAAGTTACCGGCGTCAACCCATTTTGGGGTGCTGTAAAAGTGATGTTGATCGGCGCCATGGCAGCAGCAGCAGCATTTGGCGTAGCCAAATTATTTGAAGCAGCCTAAGCACTACAGCCCACAATTTGCCCGGCACACTTCTATTTAATACCAACTGATTTAGAAGCAATTGTAACTAATGTCTAAAATACAATTTTAAACTCTCCCTCTGTTATTTGCCTGGTAGAAGGGCCTATGCCATTGGCTTCATAAAGAGTTCCCTGGAAAGTACCGGCAGCAGCCGAAGTGCTGACACTTGTAACGTTCACCGTAAACGTATTGGCGTTCAAAGGAGAAGAACCCCAAAAAGGATTAGGAAAGCCCGTAGGGTACAAACCCACCAGGCACCCCTTGTCGGTGGTACCATTTGAAAACGTAATGTTACTATAAGCTCCGGTTGTGAGGGCTGTAGGGTTTGAAGCATTTACCCATAGTTCTTCTGCCGAACCGGCCACATCAGAATTTGTACCCTGCACACTTATCGAATAGGGAATGCCTGCGCTGGGCGGCGTTACATAGTAACCTACAAGTTTGGTATTGAAGTTCGTTAACACGCCATCGATCTTACATTTTAAATAAGCGGTTGCATTACCACCCGTATTACCGCCGGAGGTAGGGTCCGAACCGAAAGCCACATCAAAAGAACAGCCGTTAATGCCCGGCACAAATGCAAAGCTTCCTGCAACAGCAGGCGTGCCGCTGGCCATTAACGTTACATCCTGTACGCCAATGTCGGTAAAAACCCCCGAACCGCTAAAGGTTATCCCGTTGTTTGTATTGGTAGAAATTATGTAAGTACCAATAGAATCTACCGTTACGCTTAACGTTACGGTGTTATCTGCCGTAACAGCCACACCGGCTGTAAAGCTGCCTGCAACATTGGCCCCGGAGCAGGTTCCTGTTCCGCCATCAAAAGAATATTGGGCGGTGCCGCCGTTCTTAACGGCATTTTCAAGGCTTAGCTCTTTCTGGCACGATACAAAAACAAAAGACATGAATAAGGCAAAGGGGACAGATAACAAAAAGGTCTTCTTCACAATTATAAGATTTACAGATCACTGCATTTGGATAGCGGGTAAAGATATATAGCTGAGATTATATTTCAAAAGCTAATTAGGAAGGGGTTTGAAGTTTGGGGTTTTGGGTTTGAGGTTATGGGTTTCGGGTTGTTGGCCGGAGTAGGCGTTTATCATTGGCCGGTGAATGATATACAGCTACACCGTTTTTTTACACCGGCTTGCAAAGCGCTGTATGAAAGATTAAGAGCAAAAGGAAAAACAGGAAAACAAGGACTCATTGCTGTGTGTGACAAACTGCTAAAACAAGTATTTGCAGTTATGGAACCACAGACACTTTATCAGCCTAACTACTGCTCACCAAAACCCTAAAAATTATTTGGTTTTTTACACAGTTCATGTTAGCGGTTCGTTGTTTATGTTTTATAAGATTTGATGTCCCTTGCTATTAATGCTAAGTCGTTATTAAATTGATGTCCACCACTTTTTATTTCCCGGAAATTTGCCCTAGTAAGTCTTTTCTTATATTGGTCAAGATGTGAAAACGGTACTTCTTCATCGTCCTGACAATGATATAAGAAAATGGGAACTTTAATAGGTAGTTTGTCGGCAAAATTTCCTTTAAGTTTTAAACCTGTCTGCCATTCTTCATTTCCGCTCCAAAACGGCGTGGCAAGAAGAAAAATACCTTCAATTGTTTTGCTTATAGAATTTTCAGAGAGATACTTTAAAATCATAGACGCACCGAAGGAATGTCCAACTAGAATAAAGTCGTGATTGATTCTATAAATAGCCTCTCCAATTTGTTTTGTCCAACCAAAGTCAGAGAAAGTTTCGTCCGACTGAATTTCGGGATAGTCCACCTGGTATCGCTTTCCTAAATTATTTTTTAGAGAAAGAACTAATGCTTTATCTGCCTCGTAACCGTCGTCCCCACCGCCTTGGATAAATAAGACTTGCTTAACTTTCATTGCCTATATTCAAAATTAACAGTTCTGTTTGCTGGGTCGTCCGTTACAATGACAGCTAACGGACAGGGCTTGCTGCTGTGGCGGCATTCATTGAACGTCTAGCCCCGAACCGCTGCTGATTAAAGTTAATAATGTTGATGATAAGAACTAAAGCTGAATGTTATTGGTCACGCCGGAACTGCTGCTGATGTCTGCACATAGCCGATGATTTGTTCGTCGCCCCGCCATTGCAGCAAACTACCTCCTATGTTTACAATTCAGTAAATTCAGTTTGAGCTTAATAAC
>JBQCJM010000007.1:0-13777 GCA_051952715.1 Flavisolibacter sp. | reverse complement strand
ACGATCCAGTTGCTTTTAGCATAGGGATCGGGGTTAAACGTTGCATTGCCGCCTGTACGTGTAAGTGGATTGTATTCCCATATTTTTTGGTTCATCACAGGGTATGAGCTCATTTTTGAACTGGATATATTGCTGATGGTAATTCCCCAGGCTTTGAAAAAGTATATCCAATCTCTCTTTGTATAATTACATAATGTTTCATACACAAAGTCCCGTTTATCCTGGTCGTTTTGAGAAATGCGGACAGCTCTCCTTGCATTCTTATATAGTTCAGCCATAAAGCCCCAGCCATCGTAACTCATGCCGGCGGGCACTTTGTCAAATATTTGAACAAATGGTGTAAGCCTGGCAAAAGGATCGTTGATGCGGGCATCAGTACCATCAAAGTTTTTAGTGGCACTTGGATCGGCAGCAAAAGCCAAAGCATTGGTAAACGCACTGCTTAGTGCAGGATGTTTTGGGGGCCACGCAGCCGGAACGGTTGATTCAAATCGGTGTGCCACTTTGAAGGCAAAAAGGTTGTTGGATGTTTCGCCAAGGCTGCTCCAACTCCAATACCTTGTTTGCTGATTATTATGTCCGAGTTCATGAAAAAATCCCCAGTTACCACCACCATTAATCAGTGCAATGTTTGCAATACCGTCAAACCAACTAAAATCGTTTTGCACTACCACAGGAAAACCGTTGTGTCCATAACCAACAACGGGTTGTATATCCTGTACCACACGCCAGGGTAATAAAGGTGCAAGATCAGCTGAATCGGCTGCTGTGGCAGGGTTTTCCACCAATCCTTCCCATTTGTAATAATCCTGGTCAATTACTTTGTCCCATTCGGTCAGCACAGCTTCCGGATCGGTAATCGGATGCGAAATGCAATATTCACGGGGCACAGTGAAGATCATATTCTTACCACGGAGTTCGAGCCAGGGAACGCAAGATTTTTGAATGGCAGCCTGCCAGTCGGCATTGGTTGTTTCGCCTAAAACAAAGTCGGGTGATTTTACCACGTTGCTGAACACCAGATCAACAGGTGTGGTTAAAGGCCTTCCGGCAAAAATGTAAATGTGGCCACCATACAAATTGCGAATATAATTGCGGCCGGGGGCTAACTGGCTGCGTGAATAGATGATTGGATCTCTTGCAGGATTTTGAATGCCTGACAAATTATCCGTCCACGCTCCCACCTGTACAGAAAGCGAATAGTCGCCGGGTACATCTATAATAACAAGTTCGCCAGGTGCAGCATATAATCCAGTACTGAATTGCGGTTGCGGCGGTACGCTGATGCGCAGGTTCTCATCCACAAAATTATAATTCAGGCTCATGCTAAGCTTATAGTTAGTAAGCCTTGGTTCGGTGTTGCACACCAGGCCCGGGAATACCCTTGCCTGTGCATACTTGCTTACATCCACAGTTTTTACACTCGTATCAGTTGTAACGGCGGGCACAATAGTGCCATCGCCGGGAGTGCCGTCTTCATAACTGTACGCATATTTTTTTCGGCAGGCAAAAGCTATTACCGCCAGTAAAAGAATAAAGCCTATTTTTTTACCCAGAACAAAAACTTTCATGTTCTTATTTTTAAAAGAAGTTTATAATTAGAGCTAAGCGCTGCTTGGCCAATCATCGTTTTCATAAAACCTATCCGCCGATATCAGAATACGCAGGTATCCAGCTTTTGCCATCCAATTGCCAGGAAGGGGGTGCTGTTACGCCAAGCCATTGAAAAATTTGAAAAGCCACATCAACAGAATTAGGAACCGTTTTATAATTCTCTTCTGAAATAGTTGGACAAACATTAGAAGAGATGTCATTAAAGCTTCCGGGATTATAACTGTCTACAAGAAAATCATTACCATGGCCGCTTAAATCGTTCATTTTCTTATCTGCTGTTACGTTTGTGGCCGGCCAGAAACCGAGAAGATTATTCTTATATGGATCATTGCTATCCACGTCAGTTTTACAATAATTACCGGCGATATAATCACCAGGCAAGTCGGTATTGTAAATGCGTATGTCTGTTATTCGATAATTATTGGGGCTATAAGCACCGCCAGAGCGAGACCCGGGAATATATCCTACTGTAAGCGGCGAGGGACTATCCATGTTTCCCCAGGCAGCAATATCGGTTTTACCTGAACCCGGAACGCCGTCTGTATATGTATAAACATTTCGTGCAGCACCCTCCTGTCTGATAACAGCGGTTAAAGTATGCCAGGCTCCATCAGCAATAGTGCCGCCAGCCACTTGTTTATTGCCATTACCAACCTGGCTGAGATTAATCTGCCAGATATCACCTTCCAGGAAAAATACCCATCCAACAACCCCACCGTCAAAACTGGCCCTTTTGCCCAGGATAGCAGGATAATAGTAACCACCTGAGGGAATTTTAACCTTACATTGAATGGTAAAACCTCCTGAGGCGCCCATGTCAAGACTTGAAACCGGATTAAGCACACGGGCACGGCTACCAGCATTATTTCCATCATACAATGGCGTGGTGCCAACATAAGGAATAATTGTGGATGGCTTAGCCGGGTTTTGGCTGCTGAATCTTGGGTTAAAGCAAAAGAAAAAAGTATTATGCCTTGTATCATTAAAAGCATTCCATAGTGCTCCGGATGGTGGCACAAAAGCCGTATTGCTTCCTTTATTAGAAGTAATGATCACCATCCAGTTCTCATCCTGAAAACCAGGACGGTTGCGCATGGCTGTTAGTATATCTCCTATGTAACTGTCTACTCTTAAGATGGCATCTTTATAATCGGGCGAACTTGCAGCGTAAGAACCGGCGGCACCTGCTTTGTCCACATCATGAAACTGTGCTAATAGTAAAGATGGATCTTTTGAAGACAGTTCTGCTATTACAGCTTCTTTTACAGCAGCATCGTCTTCTGCAAATGATTGCGTTTCTGTGGCATCGGCAGCCAGGTTATCTGCCACTTCTGGTGAAGAACAAAAAGCAGCAGTACGCAACTGTGGTCTTTCCTGCTTTAACCTTGTAAAAATACTGGGGTACGTTGCCAGATCATTACCTGTAAAATCATTGCCTGTCACATTATGTTTGTCACTATTGGTGCCAGTGAGCAGGGTGGCCCAGGCATACGCATTGGTAATGTTATTATTTTTAAAATCAGTAAGGCCATCCCACGAAAAAATGGAATAGTCTACCAGGCTGTTTAATGTAGGCGGCTTGACCGCTTCTACTTCAGAGCCTACTGCCCCGTCTACTACAATCAATAAAGTTTTGCGGTTAACCGGGCTTGGAGGCACTTCCGAACCATCATTGTTAAGCGTATTATCAAAAGGCTTATTACAGGATAAAACACCTGTTAGCAGTGCAGACAGCAATAATAGCTTGGTTGCATGCAGCCATTTTTTGTCAGTATATGGTTTGTTCATTTTGTTAAGCATTAATAGGTATACAATCAGTTTTCCATGCGGAATTTTACAATGTTGCTCACTTCTTTTTGATCGAAACGGTCAAAGTTTCCTACAATAATTACGGCCGGCGTGCCATTAGAGCTTGGTACTTCTATAAACTCATTTATGGCACCCCTGAAGAGGCCCATGTTGTTATAGCCAGCTGCTAAAGAACCATCATCATTTAATATCAATAAACCGGGCCTAACAACGTTATCGTATTTGGTAAAGCTTCCGGATACAATGATTTTTCCATTGCTCAACTGGCCGGCAAAATTGGCAACGCCGCCTTCCACTGCACGGAAAGAAAAGCTATTGTCAATACTTCCATCGGCGTTAATCATGACCACACCATTAACCGGTTGTCCATTGTAATGCTGAAAATTTCCTGTCAGCAAAATTTTGTCTGTAGTGCTGCTATAAGTAATGCGGCTAATACTTCCATCGGCGCCAGCGTTGCCGGAATTGAATAAGGGATCCACCTTTCCATCAGCTGCATTGATACGGGTAATGTAATTAGCAGCAGAGCCATGAAAGGTGGTAAAATTTCCAACCAGTATGAGCGAGCCATCCGATAATTGTGCAGCATCATAAACAAATCCATTGCCTCCTTCATAACTGCTATTGGTAGCCGGATTAAAATTGAAGGAAGAATCATAAGCACCATCTTCTTTCATTCTCAATAATTGAGCAGCCTTTACAAGATCGAGGTAAGGGCCGCCCTTGGTAGAGCGTTCATAAAAAGTGCTGACATGAGCAGTAAAATTTCCAACTGCCGTGGTATATCCTGTAGCTTCGTCGTAAAATATTTTTCCTCCACCACCACCCATGAGACCTCCGTTAAACGCAGGCACTACGGCTCTTCCGCCATTAGGATCGTTGACAGGATCGGGATTAATTACATCAACTTCTGTTGTTTCCAATGTTCCATCACTATTTAACCTTGTAACACGATTGACATTGCTAACCGTATCGTATTTTGAAAAGTAACCCGAAACCATGTACCTGCCATCTGGCATTTGTATAACCTGCGAAATGGTGCCATCAAACCCCTTTGTGCCTAATTTGAGCTGGCTGGAAGCGGCTAAGTATTGTCCTTCCTTATCAAGTACAGCTATGCCTGTAATGGTGTTTGTGGGGCTCGCCATATTTTGATAATCTGTAAAAGAGCCATAAGCAACAAAATTATTGTCATCATTTTTTATGATACCAAGAATGGGACCATTTGACCGGTACAGGTCTGGCTTAAATAAAGGATCAATCGATACTTTACCTCTAACTGTAAAAGTTGGCCCAAAATAATATTCATTGTTGATCAGAATGGCACAACCACCAGTGCTGCAATTTAGCGGCACTTTTACTTTTACTTCATTTTCATCAACAGAAACCACTTCTGCTTCCGTTTGATTGATAAAAAATTTGAACTGTCCTTCTTTTCCTTTTAATCCATTTACCTTATAGGTAACCACGGAGCCTTCACTGCCAATGGCAGGCGATGGAGCGCCATCTAAAAACTTTACAAATGCATCAGGTGGATTGGGATAAACTTCAACTGGTTCCAGCGGTGCTTTCTTACAAGAGGGAAAAAATACCGCCAGGCAACTCACCATTGTTGCAATAAACAACCGGCTCTTAGTTTTTTTCATTTGTATCATATCTGTCAGATATACTTGAAATAATTTTTTGTTACAGTGCTGTGTGAATATTTTAATCAATTCCTTTTGCTATTGCCATTTCTATAAATTGATTTATTTCGAAACCAAAAAAATGGTTGGCATAATTGAGCACATGCACATACCCGTTAGTGGGTGCTATGTTTACCGAAGCTACTCTTGCCGGCCACCAACTTCTATAATCCCTCGGTGCTGATACAGAAGGAATATAAGCGATCGTCAATTGCCTGTATCCGGCATATTTAACGCCACCAGCATCATTGTAAATAACACCTACATTCATGATCTGTCCATCGTACGAAGAATAAATTTGACCGGGATAGGCCGAAATATTTTCAGGATCTAATTGCGGAAAGTCATTCATCGACTTTTTTTCTTTGAACAGATACCTGGCCAATTGTGCACGCCATACTTCGGGTTTGATCTGCTCCAATCTTGTCACTTCGTTGCGGCCCTGCTGCCTCAGCACAAGATTTAATTCTTTAATGGTACTATGAATGCTGGAATCGGCCGGTGCAAAAAAGGTGATATCTTCTTTGCTAAAAATATCCTCCATACCAGCAAGCGTGATAATTTTGCTAAGAGAATCAAAATACCCGGGCTTTGATTTCAGATAGTCAAGCACAGTTCCCTGAAAGTTGGGAGTATGCACCCCGGTGTTGTTGAAATAATCTTCTTTTTTACAGCCTGCAAACAGCAAACCCACCGCAAAAAAGCCAACCGAAAAAACTTTTTTTATTGTTGTCATGTTCATTGCTTTATTCATTGTTTCCGGTGAATGATTATTGCCAATAAGTATTTAATGTCATCCCAGGATTATTGATAAGCGCCGCAGCATCAATAGGCCATGTCCAGCAGCCTGCCTTGTATTGATCTACCGAGCAATGGTAACCGAACTTATAGCTGAGATCAATAATTCGGCGTGTACGCACCACATCGTACCAGTAATGGCCTTCTCCCATTAACTCGCGGCATCTTTCATAAAAAATCTGTTTTTTCAGTTCATCTCCATCCACTGTAATATCCGGTGCCTCGGCACGGGCACGTACAATATTGACCACTTGTTTTGCTTTACCCGATTGGCCTAATTCAGCGAGAGCTTCTGCCTGCAAAAGAATAGCATCACTGTAGCGGAACACGGTTTGGCTGGCATCAAAGCCAAAGCCATCTAATGCAGTAGGATCGGTGCTGATCAAAAATTTAGTCATCCGGAACTTTACATCGCCGGCATATAGTGTTCCATCCCGAAACCAAAGTTTGGTGCGTTTGTCCGGAACACCTTGCGGATATATTTCCTGCATAAATTTTGAATCGTAGCTGATATAAGGGTAGGCTGTCGGCTGATTATCGTCAAACTTCACATGATCATAAAAGGTAGACCAACCAAAAGATTCATGATAATTGGCATTTTGCGGAATTTCAAATAAACCTTCTTTAGAACGGCCTTTAAAGATTTCGCCGCTTCTCTCTAAAGGCAAAAGCGCATAAGCACCACCGTTTTCGTTGCGTAGCTGGTCGCCTAATTGATCCACAGCTTCGTAATAAGCTGTATTATTAGCATTATCGAAAGAAGCCAGCCACATATTGATGTGCATCATTAAAGCAAGCGCCGACCCACGCATAGCCCTTACGGCTACATACACCGGATCGTCATAGGTCCAGGGAAGATCATCCTTAACGGCTCTCATATCCGCTTCACAATTTTTCAACACCTCCACCATTGGTGTTCTTTTTAATGGCGCCGTGTGATAAGCATCTGTATAGTAAGGCACGTCGCCCCAGTTTCGCACCATCAGGAAGTAACAAAAACAACGAAGAAATACAGCTTCTGCTTTATATGCTTTTTTCTGGGCTTCAGAAATTGCCGGATCTTTTACATCATCAATTTTTTCGAAAGCAATGTTAGCTGCCGCTATTACTTTATAAAATCGATCCCATTGACCAAACCTTTGCATATTCCATATTTCGCCCCAATAAGTGTTGGGAGAAAGATTGCGAATGTTGTTGGCAGCAAGATCAGGAATATAAGTGCGTCCCCAGATTGTCGAGCCGTATTGCACCGGTGCGCCTCTAAAATCGCCGCCAAAAATGAAAAATGGAAACTCATCTTCTCCACCCGGTTGCGTCAGGTCGCCACGTGTAACAGCTTTGCGCAGCAACTCGTAAGTACCATTGGTAAAAGCCTCTACGTCGGCCTTTGTTTGCCAGAAATTATTTCCTGACAAGTCACTCGGCGGATCAAGATTCAGGTATTTTTTACAACCACAAAAACCGGAAAATACCAGCGCCAGCAAAGAGAAATATATTATGCGTTTCATACTATATAAAAGTTGATGTGATTTTTAAAACTGGATGTTGATACCAACGGCATAAGTACGTGCATTGGGATATCCGCCAGAGTTATCGCGGCCTAATGCAGTAACCAGTTCCGGATCAGGGCCGCTATAATTTGAAAAAGTATAAACATTATTAGCCGTCAGTGTTAACCGGCACGATGTCATGCCAAAACGTTTTATGAAATTCCTGTTCATGTTGTAGGCCAATATGATGTTGTTTATTTTCCAGTACGATCCGTCTTCTAAGAACAGGGTTTGATTGGTGCGGTATGGCTGCATTACACCGGCTCTGGTAAAATCGTAAGGGTTAGGATATTGTGCATTTACTGTACCCGAACCTTTTACACCCGGCGATGGAATCCAGTAATTATAATCGTTGATTGGTACTAAGGCTGAAAGAATTGTAGGATTATTATAATTCTGAAACATGGCTGCCTGAGATGTATTTAAAACATCCCTGTTTAAGGTATAAGAGGCATTGATCGTTAATTGAAAATCTTTATAAGAATTAAAAGAGCTAATACCACCAGTAACTTTTGGTACAGGATCTCCTATTGGCAGCAGATCATTTTCATCTATAATATAGTCCCCGTTCACATCTGTCCACCGGGCATCGCCACCCTGGAAATAGTAGCTGTTGCCTCTGCCTAATTGTTGTCTTTCACCTGTGGCAATATTTACAGGAACATCAGCCGTGCTATTATAAACACCCACCGTGTTGTAAAGCAAGTTTGAGAATGGACTGCGACCAACTCTATAAACTACAGGAACAGAGGTATTACCATCAACTACTTGTATGGTCATTTGTCTTAAATCATCAGGCAGTTTGGTTAACACGGCACGGTTTAAAGCACCGGTCACCGTCAAGCTCCATTGCAGCGGATTGGTTGGTTTAAACACCTGGTATTTAGCTGTCCATTCCAAACCATAGTTTACCACACTAACTGCATTGGTTTTTAATTTTCCAAAGCCACTGATGTTGGACAAGGCCACATCCATTACCTGGTTATCAATAGAGCGGTAGTATGTTTCGAAAGTGGTTTGCAACCTGTTGTCGAACAAGCCTGTTTCCAATGCACCGCTTAAAGAAGTTTGTGTTTCGGGTAAAAAACTGGTATTTGGTACTGTACTATAATCAATAGTTACAGTAGGATTATTATTATAAGGCAGTCCTACAATGTACTTACCATACACATCAAAAATGCTACCTGTAGGCAATATGCTTCTACCCCATCCTGCCCTTAAAGAGCCAAAGCTTAGCCAGGATACTTTGTCAAAGAAACTTTCCTTATAAAAGTTCCAGCGAGCACTGACAGATGGGTTTTGCGAGTAACCTTGTGAAGGACCATTGGTAGATAATCCATCAAAACGATAACTTAGATCCAGAACATATTTTTGATCATAATTGTAAGAAAAAGAACCACCGTAACCATGCTGGCGTGTATCCTTGATATTATTTAAAGTACCGCCGCCTGTAAGTGAATAATTATAACCTAAAGGTCCTTCAATCTGGTCATTTGCCGTTTGCGTTGGACGAACAGCGCCTGCTCTAAAACCATAAGAATTGATTTCGTTGAACGCTGAAACGTTGAAGTTATGCAGGTCGTTAAACGTTTTTATATAGTTGATGCTTGTGCGGTCATAAACCGTATAGCTATGATCGTTATAACTGTATGCCTGCGATGAGCCGTTGTTTAATGTGGATGGTTTGAAAATATCAGAGGTGCCCGAATTAAAATTATAACTCAGCAAGTTGATAAATCTTATTCCTTTAATAGGCTCGTATTGCAAATCAAGGCTGGTAGAAATGGCAGAAGTTTTATTATTATTTTTTACACGTGCCGTTGCCAACGCACTGTTATTTTCCGAGAAAAGCGAAGGCGGCGGCAACAAAGATGATGTGGCTGCGCCCTGCGCTATACCGGTTTGAACCAATCCGACCCCTGATCCATTTTGTTTTTGTCCTAATAATCCTGTTAGGTTTACAGACATTTTAAAATTAGTGGTGGGGCTGTAAGTGGCATTCATGCCAAGAGAATATCTTTTAAAACCGGTGTTTTCTACAATGCCCGATTCTGAAAAGTAGTTAAGATTGGTTTTGTAATTAAACTTTTCGTCACCACCCCTTATGCTGATGTTGTGCTGTTGGTTACTGGTGTTGCGGAAAAAATAATTCTGCCAGTTAGTAGCATTGTTATAGTATGGATTTAAGCTATCAGATAAAAATGGCGTTTGATTTATTAATGCCTGCGCACTGGCCAATGTCGTATCGTATTTAAGAATAGCATTGATCCGGTTCATACGTTCTTCCTTACCGCCTAATATGGGACGCAACTTTGGTACAGTGGACATAAAATAGCTTCCGCTATAGGCAACAATCGGCACTTTAGATCTACCCCTTTTAGTAGTGATAATAATTACACCATAGGCACCACGTGATCCATATTGAGAAGTGGCTGCAGCGTCTCTCAAAATGTCAAATTGTTCAATATCTTCCGGAGGTATTAAAGCAAGTGGGCTGATACCCGGACCGCCCCCCTGGAAACCATATTCAAAATTTGTATTGGGATCGACAGGCACACCATCAATTACAAACAAGGGCGAAGTAGGTGTAAGAAAACCATCAGAGCTAATGGCAATGCTTGAAACACCACGAAGGTTAATTGTTCCCATGCCGCCTGGCGAACCTGTATTATTTTGAATATTCAATCCAGCGACCTTACCCTGCAATAGTTGAATAACATTCGAAACGGGTACATCCTGAACGGTTTTACCACTTAAAACCGTACTTGAACCCGTGGAGGTTTCACGGACTTTGGCTTTGAATCCCTGCACCACAATTTCCTGCATGGGATTATCTTTCGATTTCATGTTTATTTCTAACACCTTGCCCGAAATAACCGTTCTTCGAACCGTTTCAAAACCTGCATAAGTGAAAGTCAATTCAGCGCCGGCATCAACCGTTACAGAAAAATTTCCGTTTTCATCAGTAGTGCCAATCGGTTTTGGTGGCTTACCAACAGCAATGGTAACACCGCTTTTACCGGACTGATTGCCTGCATCCTTTATTACACCTTTGACGGTTATTTTACTTTGAGCAAAAACCTGCTTACTGTGGGTGAGTAATGCCAGTGCCATCATGAAAATCACAAGTCGCATTTCAATCGGTTTTGGTTTTAATAATTTTATAAAGGTGTTTTTATTAGTCATTGCTGAATTTTGGATTGTCATTTTTAAAAGCAAATACAATTTCCCAGTCGCCGGGCTCATAAATGGCAAAGTCTAATCCAATCTGTGCATCTTCTTTAACACCGCCAAATCCAAGTCTTGAATAGCCAAACCGCACCCTCGCTCTTTTGCCATCATTGTCAGTATACTTTGTGGGAACTTCAGCTAACGGAATGGGAAAAGCCACAGAATATTTCACTTCTGTCTCTGTCATCTGCATATCAAAACCATGTATTAATTCCGGCCAATTGGTATTTGAAAAAAGTGCGGGGTTGATAGGATGATACAGGGTATCTAAAAACTTGAATGTAATGGTATTAGTAGATGGCGTGCCCGGCATGTTTATTTTTCTGATGTAAACATCTATATCCTGCCCGCCTAAATAGCGTTTAGTGGCAACACCTTTGATATTAGAAATAAAGCTTGGGAACACGCCGTTGGAAAGTGGCTGGCCACTAATAGCATCGTAGTTAGAAGGCTCAAACGGCTTCTCCCTGAAGGGCATTAATTTTAAATTGCGATAGTAGCGGCGGCCGCCGGAATTAGATAATTCCACATCAAATAAATAACCCGAATCGGGCAAAGGCCTTATAAAAGAAGAGCGGCTGGATGACCACATAGTTAGTTCGCCTGAATGTGGGCCCACTTCTAAAACAGGCCTGTATTGAAGTTCACGTTTTGCTTCAATTTCTGCTATAGATTTTTCAGAACCGTCGTAAGCTTTTTTCCAAACCTTTATGGGCAATGTATCCATTAATTCAGGAGCTGCATCGCCGTTTCTGCGCCTTGGATTTACAATGCGGAACGTAGATGGGAATGTGGTGCTTCCCTTAAAAAAGTTACCGGTAAAAACAGTTGTACGTCCTAAAATGGGCTGATATGTATCTACAATAAATTGCGAATCGGCGCCAACGGTTTCTCTTTCTTCCGGCAAATATTTTTTGCAGGCAATAATGGTGCAGGCAATAACACTTAATAGCAGAAGTGCTTTATAAGAATCAAACCGGTTTAGTTTTTTATTGTTCATCCTTTCTTGTTCTGTTGTTATCAATATGGTTTCAATAGTTATGAACCTTATCGTTTGTTGATGCTTTTAATGAAATCGGTTCCAAAACCAAAATCGTGACCCGGAGGTAATAAATGCACAATTGCATTGGTGGTTTTAATATCAACGGTAATAGTGTTCACCCGTATCCAGTTTCGAACAAAAACTGAATTTTTAGGATCACTGAAAATGATGGCTTTAGGACCTCCGTTCAAATAGCCGGAAGCATTGGTACCTGTCAATTGCATTTGCATATTGTAACCGTATCTCACAGAAGGAAATAAGCTTCCGTCCGTGAGGCCAACCAGGTTTTTACTTGGCTGCTGTCCTACTATAATATAGCGGCATAAAAAAGTATCAAGCGTGGCAGAGTCCATAGTACTAAAAGAAACCGGTGTCATTGAAGGAATAGAATCCTGGCGGGCCTGGTTAATGTTTTGCAATGCCAGGTCAAAGCTTCTGTTACTTACAGCAAACAGTGTTATATTTTCCTTACTGAGAGTGTCTGAAATACCACCCAACCGGTTGATCACTAACAGCATGGAATCGTACACGCCAGGCTGCGACTGAAGATAGGCAAGCGCATTGCCGTTAAATGAGCCAGCGGTGTTCACATAATTTTTATACGTATCATCTGTTTTTTTGCAACTGCTAACGACCATCATCATCATAAAAGCAGCAACTACAGAACAGCAAATTGTAAGTATCTTATATCTCATAGTTTCTTATTCATTTATGCCTTATAAAGCGTTAAGCATTATTTCCAGTAAGCGTTTTGTATAAGATTAGGATTGCGATCCAACACTTCCTGTGCTATCGGCCAGTATATACCTCCCTGATCAAGCAAAGCGTTGAATGAAGGATTATTTCTCTTTAACCGGTTGAATCGTATAAGGTCGTACCATCTCCAACCCTCTCCCAACAGCTCTTTTCTTCTTTCAGCAAAAATTTCTGTGATCAAATCTTTATCGGGGCCCCCTAAAAAAGAGCTGACTCCGCGATTTCCTTTTACCGCATTTAACTCTTGTATCGCCTGGCCGGTTTGGCCCAATACAGCGAGAGCTTCAGCTCTCAATAGCCTGATCTCTTCCAATCGTGTAAAAACAAGTGAGGAATTAAACACTGCAAATTTTCCTGTAGTGCCATTACCACCATCTACTACTCTTATTTTTTTGAACACAGGAATCTCTGCACTATAATTTTCGAAGTAGGCAGTAAAATAAAGTCTTGCTTTTGTAGAGGTATCAACACCAAAGCGCTGATCGTAAGGGTCGGTAGGCGGAAATATGCTGGCAATAGAATCTTTAGGAATATAAATATCTGGCAACTGTTTAGACATTGGGTATGAAGTAGTATTGGCCAATGTCAGTTGTTCTATATGCCCGTCAGAAGTAGTCTCTCCTCTTGTGTCAATAAAATTGAAACCTATTAACTGGTTGTAGTTTTCACTATAAGCATTGAAAACGCCACCATTATCAATAGTTAATGCAGAGGTGGTAAGCATTGACAAATTGCTCTTTGCAAAGTTGTTCACGATAAACTCGGTGTACACTGCTACATCAATGTAACGACCCTGCCATGCAGCAATGTGGGCCAGCAGTGCATAAGCAGCTAATTTGTTTAAAGGTGTATTAAGCCATGTACTTGAACTGGAACCATAGTAGTTGGCGGGAAACAATTGTTCCGGATCGTTACCAGAATACAGATAAGGCAAACGCGGAGCAGCCGCTATCAACTCCTGCTCGGCAAACGAAAGCACAACATTTTGATTGGTGCGGGGCAAAGCTTCAAAGCTGCCATCCTGCGACTTAGTAATCAGAGGCACATCGCCCCATATTCTAACCATGTAGAAGTAGGCAAAAGCCCTTAATGCTCTTGCCTGCGCCACATCTAATTTGTAATACGATTCGGTGTAGCGCTTATCCTGAAGGCAGCCATCAACTCTTTCAATAAAAAGATTGCAGGCATTAATAACAGCATAAAACCTGCGCCAGTCTGTAATACTTTGCATAACCGGGAAAGATGAATTTAACCGGCCTTCAATAATAGCTTTCAGGTCAGGACGAAAAACT
>JBQCJM010000006.1:0-15072 GCA_051952715.1 Flavisolibacter sp. | reverse complement strand
ATTTTAAAAACATGTTGTATTAAAGCAACAGTTCCGGATGTTAGGGCTGCTGCTCCTGAACTTCCATCTTCTCCATAAGCTACCAACTCAGGTTTTATTCTTCCATCATAAGCCGGACCTTTTGAACTAAGCGGTACCACATTGCTGAAGGAATCCAAAGACCCGACAGTAATAATATTTTTCGCCATTTTAAAACTGCCGGTAATATTGGCCAGGTTTTCTACACCTGCATAATTGCCGGTAGTAGAGGTAGTAGTGCCAGAATTGCCTGCAGAAAAAACATGCACTAAAAAAGGATTGTTGTTTACACTTATGTCATAAGCCCGTGTATCGGCGCCATAGTAATTTTCAATGCCTGTTCCATAAGAATGGTTCTGCACAGAAATGTTGAATTGTTTGTAAACAGCATCGGCATCGGGCAACAAACTCATAAAGCTCGAAGATGTAACATTAGCACCTGTGGCTGCACCAACTGCATAAGGCGAGGTGTTTCCACCTCCAGCAATAATCGTTGCCATAATAGCGGCATGAGATGTTTGGTTATTATCTCCTACACCGCTGTTAAAATATCTTCCTTTTATATCAATGTCTGCAGAATCCAATAGCTGTTCTTTTATAGATGCCTGGATAGAATCGCCATTGACGTTTGTAAAAGCATGATGCGCAAGATTAATTTTATTCAGTGTAAGGTCGAAGGCGCCTGTTGTTAGTTCTTCCCTGGGCTTTCGTAATACATCGGCAAATTCGATTGCCTCGTTTGCAACAAAATTTTGAAGTTGCTTATTTGATACACGAACTATAATTGTTTTAGAAGAAGCATGCCCACTGATAAAACGCATTTGTGATTTTGCATTTTGCAGAATGCTTACATCTTTTACAGCGCAAATAATATCTGTACTATCGTTTGAAGGATGCTCAATAATTTTTTTAAGTCGTAAAGAAGTTTTTATATTAAGCTTTCCTTCTTGCTGAGCAGCCAGTGATAAACAAAAAACAATAGCGAAAAATAATATAAACGGCTTTTTCATGGCGTACTACAATATTAACTCCTTCCTTGAATAAACAATGTCAACAACAGCTTTATAAGATTTATTACCTAGTAAATTCTGCATTCTAAACTCATATGCAACGGCGTTGCCTAAATTTATTTTAACAGTTTTTAACAATTGGTAATTTAAGGATGGAATCACCCTTTTTAAACGAAAACAGAAAACACATGAACAACAATTTTAAACTTTTTGCTGTAGCAGGCATGGCTGCTATTTTAGTAGCCAGTTGTAAAAAAGAAACAAAACAACCTATTGAGGACGAAATTTCGCAAGCCACTCTTTCAAAGATCCAGGCACTTGGTTTTGGAACCAGTAATGTGCGCAAAGTTGATGATGGCTATCTGGTGGAAGGAGACATTGTACTGACAGACGAAAACTTGAATTCTACGCCTGAACAAAGTCTTTTAAGAGTGGGTGAAACAGAACAATACAGAACTACAAATCTTGTTACACGCCTTCCAAGAACATTTACAGTTACTACCACCGGTTTGGGACAGGCATATATTGATGGTGCCCAGCAGGCTATTAGCAGATACAACAGTTTAAACTTAAGAATAAAATTTCAATACACTACTTCTAGGAGAGCAGATATAACTATTGCAGGTTTTAACCAGGGACCATCAGGTGGTTACATTACCTTGGGTAGTTCCGGATTTCCAAGCCGCAAGGGAGACCCCTATAATACAATCAAGATGAATACCAATCAATATGCTTATGGTTCTAATCCCGACCCGGTTTATGTCGGTTCGGTTATTCAACATGAGCTTGGGCATTGTATCGGCTTCCGCCATACTGATTATATGAACCGTGCTTATAGCTGCGGTGGACGTCATCAAAACGAAGGCAGTGCTGGTGTTGGGGCTGTTTTAATTCCAGGAACACCTTCAAAACCAGATGCAGAATCTTTTATGCTGGCTTGTTCTAACGGTGGCAATCGTACATTTAATGCAAACGATAAGATTGCAATGGATTATTTGTATTAAGATTTTCACTATTTTACATGCATATAAGCTATTAATGCACATGAGAAGAAGTCCCGCAGCAATGCGGGATTTTTTATTTGGTAAGCTTAAAGCATTGTCGTTTTAATTTTCCTGTAAAATCAAATGGTGTGGTAGCTTTTTTAATGTCTTTAATAGCCGATGCATTAATATTCTTTTCATCCAATAAAAACTTAGTGAAGTTGGTACTAAAAAATAAGATGCCACCACTACCCAAAGCATGCATGCAATTGTTGATTAGCTCTGCATGATCTCTTTGAATGTCAAGAAAGTCTTCCATTCTTTTGCTGTTGCTGAAAGTAGGAGGGTCCATTACAATTACATCAAAGCTATCAGTGTTGAGTGATTTCAAATACTGTTTTACATCTGCATGGATCAATTGGTGGTTCGAAAATTCGGGGAAATTTAATTGCATGTTTCTTTCTGCCCAATCTAAATAGGTTTTAGAAAGATCGACTGAAACTATTTTATCGGCGCTGCCGGCGGCGGCATAAATGGAAAATGAACCTGTATAACAGAACAAATTCAAGATTCTTTTTTTTGCAGATAATTCTTTTACCATTTGCCTTGTTATGCGGTGGTCTAGAAAAAGCCCTGTGTCTAAATAGTCGCTTAGGTTAATGATGAACTTCAAACCACTTTCATGAACGATAAACTCGGCTTTTTGCTCATTAAATTTTTGATATTGTCCTAACCTGTTTTCCTTTCTTTGCCTGATTTTTAAAAAAATATTTTCAAGAGGAACGCCAATCACTTCAGACATGATCTTTTTGCAATCGTCCAGCCATTGGTCATGTTCCTGTTCAGTTAAATTGTGCCTTCTCTTATATTCCGAAACATAAAGCTTGTCTTCGTAAAGCTCAATGAGGAAAGGAAATTCAGGAAGATCGTGATCATATATCCGGTAGCAACTAACGCCTTGACGCTTTGCTTGTTTGTGCAAATGCCTGTACACTTTCTCCAGCCGGTTTTGAAACATTAAAAATTTGTCAAAAGGTTGTTGCATTACTAAATATTTTAGAACTTCGATGCCTTGTTAATGCACAGGCTTTAATGTTCACAAGCTCACAAGTTAGTGATAACCGCAAACCTGAAACTTGTGAACTTGTAAACCTCCAAACTGAGATGTACGCAATTGTAGATATAGAAACAACAGGTGGATACGCCGCCGCCAACGGCATTATAGAAATTGCCATTAAAATATTTGATGGATCTTCTGTTATTGAAGAATACCAAACGTTGATCAATCCCGATCAGGCCATTCCAAAATATATCCAGGCTTTTACAGGCATCGATAATGAAATGGTGCAGAATGCGCCGCGTTTTGAAGAAGTTGCTGAAAAAGTGTTTACGCTTTTGCAGGGAAATATTTTCGTGGCGCATAACGTAAACTTTGATTATTCTTTTATAAAAAGTCACCTTGACTTTTACGGCTACACTTTCAGTGCTAAAAAGCTTTGTACTATTCGGCTGGCCCGTCAAATTTTTCCCGGCTTTCCTTCCTACAGCCTTGGCAACCTTTGCAACTCTTTAGGTATTGAGCTGAACAATAGACATCGTGCAGATGGAGATGCTTCTGCTACTGTAATATTGTTTAAAAAGCTTTTGGATAACGATGCAAAAGACCTGATCATTTCAAGTTTAAACCGCACTTCAAAGGAACAGGCTTTGCCGCCCAATGTGCCAAAAGCGCATTTTGATGCTTTACCCAAAACGCCAGGCGTATATTATTTTCATGATCAGAAAGGGAAGGTAATTTATGTGGGTAAGGCAAAAAACATTCGCACAAGGGTGAACAGTCATTTCAGTAATAACTCTGACAGTAAGCAAAAGCAAAATTTTTTACGCAATACCCATGGTATCAGTTTTCAATCTACTGCAACTGAATTAATGGCAGCAATTTTAGAATCAACGGAAATAAAAAAGCTGTGGCCTGTTTTCAATACCTCTCAAAAAAAACAAGAAGATGTGTATTGCATTTTTGTTTATGAAGACCAGAATGGGTACATGCGGTTGGCAATTGAAAGAAAAAGAAAAAATTCAAACCCCATTTACACATTTCATTTCAAAATAGATGGTCACGGTGTGCTAAGGAAATTGATGAAAGAATTTTCTTTATGCCCCAAACTTTGCTTCATGCAAACCGATAACGAAAAATGTGTGGGTATGTTAGAAGAACATTGCTTTGGCGCCTGCGAAAGAAAGGAAACTTATCAAATCTATAATCAAAGAGTACTGCAGGCCATTGCTTCTTTAACGCAGCGACCATCGTACGTGGTGCTGGATAAAGGATTGGACACGGGTGAAATTTCGTGCATTATGGTAGTACAGGGTAACTTTTTTGGTATGGGTTACTTGCCAAAAAATTTTACTGGCATCACTCAAAAAGCCATTGCTGAATATATCAAGCCTTATAAGGAAAATAGTTACATAAAAACTTTATTGAGTTCTTATGCACATAACTTCCCGCATCAAATTAAAATGTTGGAAGAATAGCCTGCTACAAAAAGTTAGTTTGAAAAATACTGAGGCTTGGCTACTGTCTCAACCCATCCATTCAAAGCTCTCGGCTTGCGGCATTTTGCTAAATACTTCATGCACTTGTTCGGGTGGTGAGGTGAGTTTGCGCTGCACCACATTCATCCATGCGCCATCCACAGTAAGTACGGCACAAAGTGTGTTTTCATTTTTAGTGATCTGATGTTGAATACTCCATCGTGAAAAATCTTTTTTTGCACGAATTAACTGTAGGTTCATTTTTACTTTATCAGCTAATTTAATTTCTCTTCTAAAAACACATTCCTCCTTAAAAAGTATAGGACCAAATTGCAATTGTTGCATTACATCTGCCGTGAGGCCGTATTCATTTAAGAATTCTACGCGGCAAAAGGCGCCCCAATCGTAATAAACTGAGTGACGCAAATGGAAATTGGGGTCAAGATCTGACCAGCGAATTTGAACTATGCGGTTAAAATCATTCATTATGTAAATATTCTTTTTTTCAAAAAATAAAAACCAAGGGCTGCAAAAATGCAGAGAACGAAATCAAAGATCCAAAGTATTGAAAAGCCGGCCCTGGCTGCAATTTGCGCTGCAATGGTTGGTGCCATTACCATAGCTAATGAAAAAGACATGGTATATACGGCTGCATATTGGCCTCTCGTTCTTTCTGTGCTTCTGCTTACCCAAAAGTTATTCATGAAGGGGAAAAGCAGCATTTCGCCAAGCGTTACTACAAGCATGCTTACCAGGGCTATAAGAAAAATTGGAGAGATATTTAAAATCAAAAAAGAAGCGCCAATTAAGAAGGCGCCAAGCGTCATGTATAAAACTGCGTTGCGGCGGTTTTCTAATTTGTAAACCAATACCATTTCAACAATTGCAATGATCAAACCATTCATTGCCAATAGCCAGCCAATAACGGCTTCATTTAAATGCAATTGCTCTTTATAGTACACCGGCAGAATACTGAACATTTGGAAAAAACAAATACCCACTAAAAAAATGTAAAACATTCCTGTCAGGAAAATCTTGTCGTGGTAAGCGGAGTTTTCCTTGCTGTGTGCAACTTCTTTTTGTTTTTGTGGATGCAGATTTTTATCCCGTGCAAAAACAATATATAAAACCAGCGAAGCCAGAACACAGGTTATTCCGTCGGCCCAAAACAGTAAGGAATAACTAATGCTCGCTAATATGCCCCCAATAGCAGGGCCGACAGACCACCCTAAATTAATAGCCAGGCGGTTGAGTGAATAACAGCGGGTTCTGTTGCTTTCGTTGCTATACGCAGCAATGGCAGCTGAATTGGCGGGTCTGAAGGCTTCGCCCAGGCTGCTAAGAATAAATATGCAAATGACAAGCTGGGTAAGCGTTTTCATTTGTCCCAATACGATAAATAAAATACCATTTAGCAAAAGGCTAAATACCTGCACGTAAAAGTGTCCGAATCTATCCGTTAACCGGCCTCCAAGGTAACCGCCTAAAATAGCACCGGTTCCAAAGGCTCCCATTACATAGCCTGCCTGTTCTAAACTAAAACCGCTGTGCGTAAGATAAACTGTTAAAAAGGGAATGACCATTGTACCGCTGCGGTTGATAAAAATAACAAGAGCCAGCCACCACATGGGCTTTGACAACCCGCTGTAAGCATTGCGATATAGTTGTAAAGAAGCCTGAAGCATTTGCGAAATTAATTTATCCTTTACAACCATTGACCTGCATTCCTTTATTTTTGTTGCTTGACATTAAAACATGAAATGGGCCATAAAGTTTATGGTAGTTTCATTTGAAAACATTTAAAAACCTAAAATGAAAAAGTATTTCGTCGCTGGATTTTCTTTATTTGCTTTAGCTGCACAGGCGCAAAAAACGCCTTCTAAAAAAGCTGCGCCTGCAAAATCTTCGCAATCCACGCCTGCTTTAAAAAATTTGAATGACTCGGTTAGCTATGCTATAGGAATGAGTGTTGCTAAGTTTTATTCGCAGCAGGGAATTAAAAATCTTAACTCCGCCATGTGTGCTAAAGCTATCAGCGATGTTTTTAACAATAAAAAAGAGCTGCTTACAGAAGAACAGGCTAACCTGGCAGTAATGCGTTTTTTAAATCCTAATGTGTTTAAAAATATTGAAGCCGGAGAAAAATTTTTAGCAGAAAACAAAACAAAGCCTGGAGTAAAAACAACCGCATCGGGTTTACAGTATGAGGTTATTACAGAAGGCAAGGGCGCCAAACCCTTGGCAACAGATACAGTTGAAGTAAACTATGCAGGAACTTTATTAGACGGGACTGAATTTGATAATTCATATAAGCGAGGCGCTCCAATCACTTTTCCTTTAAATGGTGTAATCAGAGGTTGGACAGAAGCTTTGGAATTAATGCCTGTTGGTTCTAAATATAAATTGTATGTGCCTTATCAATTGGCTTATGGCATGAACGATTATGGTTCTATTCCCGGTGGTTCCGTTTTGGTTTTTGAGGTAGAGTTGTTGAGTATAAAAGGCAAATAGTTTGTTATACAAAAAGTTAAGGGATGATCAAAAGATCATCCCTTTTTTTGAGCTAACCGACCTTAAACTATCGCTTCTTTATAATTATTTCTATTGTTTAATTAAAGGGCACGACCGGCTATGCTTGTTGACATCGAAATTTTTATTTTCGATTTAAAGACACTGGCAAATAATACAGAATAAGTTTTTGTAGAGAACGAGAGTAAAATAAAACGGAAGGGAATTCCATCAAAGAGTTTGTCTCTTTGATGGAATTATTTGTTTGCCTACTGTACAATGAATTTTTCAACTGAAACCTGGCCGCTTTCTCTTTCCTTAGCCCTTGCCAGGTATTGGCCTTTCGGTAACCCTGAAACCTGCTGTGTGCTTCTAACAGCATTGAATTCTTTTACAATTCTGCCAGAGTTATCTATGATTTGAAGATCGTAGAACGCAGCTGCATCATTCAGCACAAGCGATACGTTTCCATGTGCAGATGCGGGGTTTGGATAGATCAAGATGCTGGTGGCGCCATTTCCGTCATTACTCAATGAGCGCACCTGGCTGTATTTTGCCTTACCATCAATATCAACCTGCAGAATTCTATATTGAACTACACCTTTGAAATTGAATACGTCATTGAAAACGTAATTCAGATCAGATGTGCTGTTTCCGCCGTCTGCTTTTGTAGCTACAAAACCAAGGTTTTCCCATTGACCATTGTAGAAACGCTGCACATAAAAACCTTTGTTATTGATCTCTGTTGAAGTTGTCCATCTTAAAGCATTGGTAGAACCAGATTTACTAGCTGTGAAAGATTTAAAGTTAACAGGCAGTGGGCTTGCGCATGTGTTTTCAACAAAATAAACATTGTCATAGTTATTGCCTGCTACCCTTGCCACAACGAAAACGCCGAACATTGAACCCGAAGTTTGTTGGTCATAAGTATAAGCACCGTAAACTGTCTTTACATTTGCAGGGTTATTAACGGTTACGCTTGTTGCTGAACCGCTAATACCGCCACCTGTTAAATTAAGTTTTCCGTTGGTGCGGTCAGCATCATCAAATACACCATTAAGATTTACGTCTTTGTAAACAGAAAATGTAATTGTTTGAGCTGCCAAAGTTGTAAAGTTGACAGTAAATGATCTTGGCTTAGCACAATTAAGCAATCCTGACATAACTGGGTCGTTCACTACAACATTGATAACACCCGCTGTCATACAAGAAGCATTTTGGGCGTTTTGTGTGGCCCAAACATCGCCCTTAATGGCAACTTGTGATGAACATGCACCCACTAATGTTGCTTGTATATCAGAGAAAGAGTAGGTTCTGGTGCCGTTGGAGTTTTGGGCGTAGCCAAAGGTTCCGGATAAAATCTTACCGGCAACAGGCGCCGTATTTTTTTTCATATCCGCAGGCCAGGATGTTAGTTGAACAGGAGAGCCTCCGGGATCACCCACAATCAGCACACCAAGAAGGTTTGATGTTTGATTGGTGGGCAAAGGATAGTCACTTTTAACATGAACCGTATAATCGGATGATTTCCATAAGTAAACGATTACATACTTTGAACCTGGATTAACATCGGCCGTATAAGAGAGATCAAAAGTAACCTGGCAGCTCGATTGGTTTAAGCTGGTAGCCGCTATAGAAACATTTGAAATGGCACATTGGGCATTCAACTTACCGAAAAAGGCAATTGAAGCCAGAAAGAACGAGAGTAGAATCTTTTTCATAATTACACAGAGTTTGGGGTTAAAAAATAGTTTATAGGTGGTGCGCTCAACACCGGTTTATGATGCGTTATTACATCCTGTTTTTGAGGTTGTTCTGGAAAGTGGAAGAGGTAATTATGAATAGGATGCCTGGAACAATGTGCAATAGCACTTGCTTACGGTAGGGAATAGACAAAACGGTTTAGGTCCGAAGGATAATCAGAAAATGTGTGTATCAAATGTTTGTAGGCTGTTGGGTACGGCTTTAAAGAAGGATTGGAAAAGAAACTGTAGTTATGGGTGTAAAAATAGAAACAATATTCAAAAAGTCAAATCTTCTTAAATTATTTTTTTAAAATTATTGAACGATTAGTTTTTGCGATGTTATGGTTCCGGTTTGCCTGTCAATGATCCGAACAAAATAATTACCCCTTCTTAAGTTGGTAAGTTGTTGACTACTACTATTAATAGAAAGCCATTGCTGAATCAACTGGCCATTAATATCTAACACCTGTACATCTCTTAAGGAGTTTACATTACCAAAAGAAATATTTACACTGCCATCGGTGCTTGGATTTGGATAGATGACAATTTTATTTTCTTCTCCTAATACATTTAATGTTTGAACAGGGCTATATGTTGCACGGCCAGCTACATCAATTTGTCGCAAACGGTATTGAACATGGCCTCTTAGTGGTGTATTGTCTCCGTATAAATATTTCAATGTTTCGCTGCTATTACCTGCCGGTGCCAAAGTGGCTACATAAGCAACGGTTGTCCATGAATCGCTGCCGCTTCTTCTTTCAATTTCAAAACCACGGTTGTTTTGCTCTCTTGCCGTTTGCCAGGCTATTTGTACAATAGCATTGTTTTTTTGTACTTGAAAATCTTTAAAATATCCATAGTCATTTGGTTGGTTTGGACGGTTGAAAATTGAAGCGTATGCAGATTGCAAAGCTCCAAAGCGTACGGTAACAAGGTTGCCGCATGAGTTTGTAAAAGAAAGGTTGGGCAAAAGTTTGAAAAACCGGGATAAATTATTATTGGCATCAACAGTAAAGGAAGCATCAATTAAGGTATTGCCATTAAATAACATCGCAATTTGATCACTCGCTTCATTATTATTTATTAGTTCGTTATAAAAATTAAAATCATTAATTAATGACGTATTATTAACAAACCCGCTGTTGCTTTGGTTGATTACATGCTTTTGCAATAAACCTTCTGCAAAAAGATCTCTGAGGTTTAAGCTAAGATTACTGCTGTAATTCTTGTGATACGAAGGTTCTGCAGAACTAATATTCAGAACTCCATTTGCAACGAGGTTTTGGTTAGGCAATGTAATGATATAAAAACCTCTGTCTGCATTTCCTTTATAGTAACTAACGATGGAATAGCAACCCAGATTCAAAGAGTTGTTACTATTATTGGCAAGCTCAAAATAATAATTGCCATTAGCAGGCATATAAGCCTTATTCAACACAATCTGTGCTCTTAAAGAAAAAAAGCCAAAACAAATCAGAGAAAGAAACAACACCTTTTTCATAACCACTGTTTTATTTATTCATACGCCTCATCACCTTTGCAGGAAACGGATTGATGTTAATCTCTTGTGTAAGCGAACAGTGGTGCAGCCTTCTATAAAGGCTACAATAAAAAATCAAAAACGGTTCCAATTATGAGGCGTACTGTTCAATATACTCCTGCGCCCATTTTAATGCCTTTTGAAACTGCTCTTTTTCAGTGAGGTTTGTGTTATCTAAAACAATAGCATCATCAGCCTGGTGTAAAGGACTTACCTCGCGGTGTGAGTCTATATAATCACGCAGTTCTAAATTATTTTTTATTTCTTCAAGCGTAACGTTTGGATTTTTTTCATATAGCTCCTGAAAGCGTCTTTCTACCCTCACAGCGTTATCGGCTGTCATAAAAATTTTGAGCTCAGCATCCGGGAAAACAACAGTACCAATATCGCGGCCGTCCATTACAATGCCCCGGTTTTTTCCCATTTTTTGTTGTTGTGCCACAGCGTACTCACGCACCTCTTTAATGGCAGCTACATCGCTTACTTTTTCTGCCACTACCAAATCACGAATCACATATTCCACATTTTCGCCGTTCAAAAAAATCTCTGACCTTTCGCTTTTGTGATTGTATATAAACTCAAGAGAAATTTCATTTAAGGCTTTCTTTACTTCTTTTTTATCTGTCCAGTCTACATGATTACGTAGAAAATACAGGGTAATAGCACGATACATGGCGCCACTATCTACATAAATATAATTCAGCGCTTTTGCCAGTTGTTTAGCCAAAGTGCTTTTGCCGCAACTTGACCAGCCATCTATTGTAATAATGATTTTTTTCATATCAGCCATTGCAAAAATGCAGGCAATAAATTACACAACAAAAAAACTCTTCAGCAATATGGGAGAGGTGCAAAACAAGAATGCCATCTGCTCAAGATTTTTTTCGAAAAATTAGTCTGCTTTTTCAATTAGTGTCATTGCATCGTGGCTATCAGTCCAACCTTGGGGAACAAATTTTTTCCCTTCCTGCCTGTTGTAAGAAATAAAGAAGTGCTCAATCTCACTTAAAATATTTTCATTAAGATCTTTTACTGAGCCAAGATTTTTGAACATATGCGAGCCGACGGGAACTGCCACCAAACGGTCGTTTTGCAGCATGGCATTACCTTCTGATTGTGTTGCTTTTAAGGCGCCAATTATTTTACATTCAACCACACAGCCGGGATAGGCCGCTTCATCCATAACGATCAACACATCTAAAGGGTCGCCATCTTCTCCTTTTGTACCAGGAATAAAGCCAAAGTCGAAGGGGAAAACGGCCCCTGCCGGCAGAATTTTTTTTAATCTGAATGCTTTTGCTTTTCTATCGTACACATATTTGTTGCGGCAGCCTTTCGGTGTTTCAATGATAATATCGATGGTTTTGGGTTTCTTTTTCATGATGATAAAAACAAAAATCCCGTGCCGCTTAAACGGACGGGATTTACTATAAAGTTGTAAGTTGTTATGCTTTTGATTCTTCGGTTACACCTTTCTTTAACGAAAAAGTGAGTTTGCCATTTTCTTTATCAAGATCAGCTTCCAACACATCGCCCGGCTTAATGTTCATATTCAGAATTTCTTCCGCCAGTGGATCTTCAAGGTATTTTTGAATAGCTCTATGTAAAGGTCTTGCGCCAAACTGCTGATCGTATCCCTTATCTGCAATAAAACCTTTTGCATCTGCGGTAAGCTCAAGACTAAAGCCAAGATTGGTCAAGCGTTTCATCACACCTTTCATCAAAATATCAATGATCTCGAAGATGTTTTCTTTGGTAAGCGAGTTAAAGATCACTACATCATCAATACGGTTCAAAAACTCGGGAGAGAATGTACGCTTCAGGGCTTTTTCAATCACCGCCTTGTTGGCCTCGTCCTGGTTTTGAACACGGGCTGCGGTAGCAAATCCAACACCTTCACCAAAATCTTTCAATTGGCGAACACCAATGTTAGAGGTCATGATGATCAATGTGTTTTTGAAATCGACCTTGCGGCCCAAACCATCAGTTAACTGCCCATCGTCCAACACCTGTAGTAAAATATTGTAAATATCCGGATGGGCTTTTTCAATTTCATCAAGAAGAATAACACTATAAGGTTTGCGGCGAACTCTTTCTGTTAATTGACCACCTTCTTCATATCCAACATATCCCGGAGGCGCACCAATTAAGCGGGACACGGTGAATTTTTCCATGTACTCACTCATATCTATTCTAATCAATGCATCTTCGCTATCGAACATGTGACGAGCCAACGCTCTGGCCAACTCTGTTTTACCAACACCGGTTGGTCCTAAGAAGATGAATGTACCAATTGGTTTCTTTGGATCTTTCAAACCAACACGGTTACGTTGAATAGCTTTTACCACTTTTGAAATGGCCTCATCCTGTCCAACCACCATGCCTTTCATCTCTTCAGCCATCTTGCGCAGCTTCTGTGTTTCAGCTTCCACCATTCTCTTCACCGGAATGCCGGTCATCATGCTGATTACTTCAGCAATTTCTTCTTCACCAATAGGGTAGCGTTTGTGCTTGCTTTCTTCTTCCCATGCTGCTTTAGCTTTTTCCAGTTCTTCGCCCAGACGTTTTTCTGTATCACGCAGAGCAGCGGCTTCCTCAAATTTTTGACTCTTTACAACACGGTTCTTTTCAACCTTTATGTCTTCTATTTTCTTTTCAAGGTCAAGAATATTTTGAGGAACGTTGATATTTTTCAAGTGAACTCTTGCACCTACTTCATCCATTACATCAATGGCTTTGTCAGGTAATAAACGATCCGTGATGTAACGGTCGCTCAATTTTACACAGGCGTCAATTGCCTCCTGGTCGTAGTTCACATTATGGTAGTCTTCATACTTGGATTTAATGTTGTTCAAAATCTGGATCGTATCATCTACACTTGGCGGATCAATCATCACTTTTTGAAAACGACGATCTAATGCCCCGTCTTTCTCAATGTACATCCTATATTCATCCAAAGTAGATGCACCAATACATTGCAGTTCGCCACGTGCTAAAGCCGGCTTGAAGATATTAGAAGCGTCAAGCGAACCTGAAGCACCACCAGCACCAACAATTGTATGTATCTCGTCAATGAAAAGAATCACATCACGATTCTTTTCCAACTCGTTCATGATCGCTTTCATTCTTTCTTCAAACTGTCCGCGGTATTTGGTGCCAGCTACTAAAGCAGCCAGATCAAGAGAGATTACTCTTTTATCAAACAATACTCTTGATACTTTGCGCTGAACAATGCGAAGTGCCAAACCTTCTACAATGGCTGTTTTACCCACACCGGGCTCTCCAATCAAAATTGGGTTGTTCTTTTTGCGGCGTGAAAGAATTTGAGATACCCTTTCAATCTCTTTTTCACGCCCCACAATAGGATCCAATGTTCCGGTTTCGGCCAGTTTAGTAATGTCTCTGCCAAAATTGTCGAGCACAGGGGTTTTGCTTTTTGTAGCACCTGCCTGACGAGATTTTGATCCGGAATACTTTTTTTCTTCATCAAAATCATCATCATTTTCTTCCTGGTACTCGGCGCGGGGGTCATTTGATTTCATGACGCCCAATTCCTGTCTGAATAAATCGTAGTCCACGTCAAATTGATTTAATATTTGAGTTGCTATGTTTTCTTTGTTCTTAAGAATGGAAAGCATTAAATGCTCTGTTTCCACAGTGGCGCTTTTTAAGGCTTTCGCTTCCAGAACCGTTACCCTGATCACTTTTTCAGCTTGTTTCGTAAGAGGTAAGCTATTAATGTTGGCTATGTTTTTACCCGTCTTATCCTTCACCGCCAATTCTATTTCTTTACGCAATTCATATAAATCAACGTTAAAGCTTTTCAGAATTTTAACTGCTGTATTATCACCTTCACGAATTAATCCCAGCAATAAGTGTTCCGTGCCTATAAAATCATTGCCTAACCGTAATGCTTCCTCCCTGCTGAACGATATGATCTCTTTTACTTGTGAGGAAAAATTATTATCCATTTTAATAGTTGTGCTTTATACAATAATAAAAAATATTTTTGAGCAGGGGAGACGGAAAATGTTAAGTCTTTCCGGCTGTTATCTATGGAAGTCAAAACTGATACCAAAGAGAAATTTCATGTCATCCGTGTTGAAACTTCAAATTTATCTGCTAATATGGCAGCAGCGTTGAACCGCCAATTGTTAGAACTACTTAAAGATAATATAAAGAATGTAGTTGTCAACCTAAGCGCAATGGCAAATATTGAGGAAGAAGCTGCCGAGATTTTGGTCAGGACCCAGCAAAAATTTTATGAGGCGGAAGCTTCGTTCGTTATTTGCGAATTGCAAAAAAATGTAGAGATTTTTTTGGATGACAAAGAATTGCTGGAGATGATGAACGTTACGCCTACCGAAAGCGAGGCTTACGATATTGTGCAGATGGAAGAGATAGAAAGAGAACTCCTTAACGGGGATGATTTTGAGAACTAAAATTAGTTAGATAAAAAGGATTGTTCAGAAATCTATTGTGAGTTCCTGCAACGTTGTTCAGTAAGAGACCACTTCTCAAAAGGCGTAGCGGCGCTATGGAGACGTGTTTTTTGTGCCGCTTCGAGAAATGAAAATCAAATGCTTCACGCTTCGTTACAATTAGCTATTCAACAAAAATTAAAAAAACATTTTTCTTTCTTGAATGAAAGTATCAATCTTACACCTGTTGGCGGTGGCAGCATCAACCAAACGTGGCGTTTGAATTTTTCAAACGAGATTCTTTTTTGTAAG
>JBQCJM010000005.1:0-4299 GCA_051952715.1 Flavisolibacter sp. | reverse complement strand
AAGAAAAAGTGTTCGGCTGTATCACAAGACATTCTCCAAACATCAAAAGCAGGTGAATACAACCAGTCTATTATGGATTTTGGCGCCGTTATTTGCAAGCCTGTGCCGAATTGCGATGCCTGCTTTTTTAATAAGCATTGCAAACCGTATCTGCAAGGTAAGCAGCTGTTACTACCAGTAAAAGAAAAAAAAATCAACATCAAAAAAAGGTGGCTCAACTACATAGTAATTCAATACAAGAACAAAGTGGCCATCCGCAAAAGAACCAGCAAAGACATTTGGCAGCAGTTGTTTGAGTTCGCTTTAATTGAAACCGGCAGCCTTTGTACCGACATACAAATACTAGAATCGTTTGAAAAGCAATACGGCATTACCCATTATAACATACGGGGTAATTTTGCAGAAACTACGCAGAAACTTACTCACCAATACATCACCTTCAATTTTATTGTAATTGAACTCAGCAAAAAGGAAAAAATAGAAAACTTCACCTGGGCGCCACTTTCTCACCTTAATCAGTATGCTTTTCCAAAAGCGCTGAAGCAGTTTATTGAAAAGCACCTGGCATGATTTAACTCAACATGCTGGCAACAAATTTGATTATCTTTTTTTAAATTTATGTAGAATAGCCTTTAGACGAATTTGACAACAAGATAAATTGTAATTGTATGAGAGGAGTAAATAGGGTAATGCTCATTGGCAACTTGGGTAAAGATCCGGATGTGCAGTTTTTAGAAGGAAATATTGGCGTAGCAAAATTTCCGCTGGCCACAACCGAAACTTTCAAGGATCGCTCCGGAAAACTGATTTCGCAAACAGAATGGCATACTGTAGTGTTATGGCGTGGCCTTGCTGAACTGGCGCAAAAATATTTACACAAAGGCAGTCTTGTTTATATTGAAGGAAGACTTAGAACCCGCAGTTGGGAAGACAAAGAAGGCGTACGCAAGTTTGCCACAGAAGTAGTTGGCGATAATTTGATCATGCTTGACAAACGCTCCGATGGTGGTGGTCACCCCGGAAGCCATACGGATAGCGGCGCAGAAGGCTATACAGGCCCCGAAACGCCTTTGGATGAACCAACTGATCTTTCATTTTAAATAAACAATTATTTTTACAATAAATAAAGGGCAGGCCTTATGACCTGCCTTTGTGATGAAATCTTTTCACCAAAACCTTTGCATTGGATCATTCGACGGTTTATAACCTTTTACATTCTTTAGCTCAAATTACACACACGGTAAATCCACAAAGCAGCGTATTCCTGGTGGTTTTACTTTTGGTGCTGCTGCTGCTAAGCTTTATTACATCCGGAGCAGAGGTGGCTTTATTCTCCCTTCAAAACAGGGATTTAAACATGCTGAAAACCAAACAGCATGCAGCTGCCAGACGGATTACCAATTTGTTGGAAGAAAGAAAGGCCGTTTATACCTCTTTATTAATTGCAGGCGGTGTTTTCAATATCAGTATTATCATTCTTGCCAATTTCTTGCTCAGCTCAGTACTAAAAATCGGCATTATCAACGCTTTTATTCCTATTAACATTGACATGCTCATTAAAATTGTGATCATTGCTTTTGTCATTGTTTTCGTGGGAAAAATGTTGCCGAAAGTATGGGCTACACAAAATACTTTGCGCTTTGCTTACAGCACATCGGCGGTAGTGGAAGGATTGCATTTGCTACTGCGCAGAATTAGCTTGCGCATGGTAGCCATAGCAGATCGCATTAGTGAAACCAGTGGCGCCAATGAATCGGAAGCAGCCAGCATGAAAGAATTAGATGATGCCATCGAGATTAACAATGTGCAAACTTCTATTGAAGAAAAAAACATTTTAAAAGGCATCGTAAAGTTTGGAAATATTACCGTAAAACAAATCATGCGGTTCAGGCTTGATGTGAATGGCGTTGACTACAACACCCATTTTCCTGACCTGATTAAAAAGGTAGAAGAATTACATTACTCCAGGTTGCCCGTTTTTAAAAGAGATCTTGATGACACCGTTGGCGTATTAAATACAAAAGACCTGCTACCCTACTTACACGAAACAAACTTCGACTGGCATAGCCTAATAAGGCCAGCTTTGTTTGTACCTGAATCTAAACTCATTAAAGATCTTTTAAAGGAATTTCAAACCAAACGTATACACTTTGCTGTAGTAGTTGATGAATTTGGCGGCACCAATGGCATCGTAACAATGGAAGACATTCTGGAAGAGATTATCGGTGATATAAGAGATGAATTTGACGAAGAAGAAAATGCTGTTCGAAAAATTGATGACAACACCTACATAGCCGATGCTAAAATTATGCTGTACGATCTATGCCGGGCAATGAGCCTTCAAATAGATACGTTTGACGCAGTGAAAGGCGAAAGTGATTCACTTGCCGGATTGGTTTTAGAAATCGCCGGTGAATTTCCCTCTATCAATGAAACAGTAACAAGCGGCGACTTTGATTTTACTGTTTTAGAAACTGAAAAGAACCGCATTAAAACAGTAAAGATTTTTATCAGCCATGAGTCGTAGTTTACCTGCATTTTTATTAATTATAGCACCGCTCATTTTTTTTGCCTGCAATAGTGACTATTCACAAAAGCCTCGTGGGTATTACAAGATCGATCTTCCTAAAAAGGCCTACCAACAATTCGATCAGCCCGGATATCCTTACTCATTTGAATATCCGGTGTACGGCCGAATAGTAAAAGACTCTACTTTCTTCGATCAAAAAGCAGAAAATCCTTACTGGATCAACATTGATTTTCCACAATTTAACGGTAGAATTTACATTAGCTACAAAGACATTGGTAAAAATAAATTTGATTCACTGGTAAACGACGCTTATACTTTATCCTACAAGCAGCACACTTATAGAGCTTCGGCCATAGAACCGGAGCCTTTCACTACACCAAATGGTATTGAAGGCGTCTATTTTACTTTAAAAGGAAATGCGGCCACATCGAATCAATTTTTTGCTACCGACAGCGTAAAACATTTTTTGCGTGGCGCCTTGTATTTTAATGTTACGCCTAACGAAGATTCTCTGGCACCGGTAAATAAATTTTTAAGAGAAGACCTGAGGCATTTGATTAACACGCTGCAATGGAAGTAAGATTAATCAATTAATGCAAACAACATCCCGTTAATCCTTCATTAATCCTCGCAATCTGCGGTTACCTTTGCCAAAATATTTGTTGTGATTGCTATTGATAATGTTTTGGTTAGTGACGATGTAGTGCAGGCCAAATTTGTTTGTGACCTGCATAAATGTAAAGGCGGCTGTTGTGAAGATGGCGATGCCGGCGCCCCTATTACGAAAGAAGAAAAGAAAATTATAGATGAGAATTTCAATGTTATTAAACCTTATCTCACTAAAGAAGGTTTGCAGGAAATTGAACGCCAGGGAAAATATTTGTACGATAGAGAGTTTGGCTGGGTAACGCCTACCATTGAAGGAAAAATTTGTGCTTATGGTTTTCGGGATCAGCAAGGAATTATAAAATGCAGTATCGAGCAAGCTTATTACGATGGAAAGCTGACATGGAAAAAGCCGGTCAGTTGTCATCTTTATCCCATAAAAATCGCAAAGAGTAAAGAGTACACCATGGTGAACTACGAGCCAAGAGAAACACTTTGCCAGCCTGCTTGTGCCCTTGGCAAAAAATTAAAGTTGCCGGTTTATCAATTTTTAAAAGAAGCTATCATTCGTAAGTTTGGAGAAGATTTTTATGATGCACTGCACCAGGTGGCTATAGAGCATTTCGAAGAAGAACAAAAGAAATAATTATGTCAGAACAATCTTCTGTTTTCATTGCCAAAAGCACTATCAAGGCTGCCGACAGGGAGCATCGCCGTAAGATCAACTTCAACATGGCCCGCTACAACGCTGTGGTGCCAGTGGGTAAGCAACAGTTTACCGACGTTCATCTGGCTCGCGAAAAAGCAAAGAACGTTAAGTGGCGTGCCATAGAAACCTTAGATAAACAACTGGAAACTTTTGAAGCACATATCACCAAAAAAGGAGCAAAAGTTATTTGGGCCGAAACGACAGAGGAAGCATTGAATGAAATTCTAAAAATTTGCAAGGCCAAAAACTGCTCCACCATAGTAAAGAGCAAAAGCATGGTGACAGAGGAACTGCATTTAAATAAATTTTTAGAAGAAAATAATATTGAAAGTGTTGAAACCGATTTAGGCGAATATATTCAACAGTTAGACGGCGAACCGCCATACCACATTGTTACCCCTGCCATGCACAAAAGCAAAGAAGATGTGGCCAAAGTATTTGCCAATAAATTAGG
>JBQCJM010000004.1:0-5966 GCA_051952715.1 Flavisolibacter sp. | reverse complement strand
CGATGCAATTTTTGTAATTGAAATAGAAGAAGTGTTAGTTGCCAGGATGCAGTTTTCAGGAGCATGTTCGTCTATTTGTTTAAAAATGTTGAGCTTAAGTTCTATGTTTTCGGTAGCTGCTTCTACTACAAGTTGTGCTTCTTTAACTCCGGCAGGTAAGGAAATGTAAGTAGTAAGGTTATTTAATGCTGATTCTTTAACATCATTGGCAATACTGCCTTTGGCTATTTGTCTGTCAAAGTTTTTTGAAATAGCTGATAAAGCCTTGGTCAATTGATCCTGCGAAACATCTATCATCGATACGGCAAAACCGTTTTGTGCAAATACATGGGCAATGCCGTTTCCCATAGTGCCGGCGCCAATTACGGCTACTTTTTTTATATTCATATAGCTAGTTATGAGCGGCAAACGTAAGCAAATTTGATTATTGAACAACAACACATAAAGGCATCTAAAGTTTGTTTCGCTACTTTATTTTTGAACTATGCAAAAAGTATTGATTACAGGCGCCAATGGTTTTGTAGGATATTATTTAACGCAGCAACTATTGCAAAAAGGTCATTATGTAGTAGCAACTGGAAAAGGAGAATGCCGTTTGCCTTTTTGCCAGGAAAATTTTATTTACCAATCGCTTGATTTTACAAACAGAAAAGAAGTGCAATTGAGCTTTGAGAAACATCAACCTCAGGTTGTTGTTCATTGCGGCGCTATGTCAAAACCTGATGAATGTGAATTAAATAAAGATGCCGCTTTTCATGTTAATGTAACCGGTACTGTCCATTTGCTGAATGCCGCTGCAAAAAACAACTGCTTTTTTATTTTTCTTTCCACCGATTTCGTTTTTAGCGGCGAAAAAGGAATGTATAAGGAAGATGATGAAAGAGCACCTGTAAATTATTATGGCAAAACGAAAATGCTAGCAGAAAATGAGGTAGAAAAATATTTACAGCCATGGGCTATTGTGCGAACTGTTCTTGTATATGGAAAACCGTTTTTGAGCAGGCAAAATATTTTAACTATGGTGGCAAATGCTTTGCGGAAAGGAGAAGCTCAATATTTTCAACGACCAGGTAAGAACGCCTACTTATGTTGAAGACCTGGCGAATGCTCTTGTGAGTATCATTGAAAAAAAAGCGGGTGGACTCTATCATATTTCAGGAGAAGATGCGTTGACGCCTTTCCAAATGGCGAAAGCTGCTGCAAAATATTTGCAATTAGATGATACATTCATTCATCGGGTGAAGGAAAGCGATTTTTGGCAGCCTGCCAGGCGGCCCTTAATAACAGGGTTCGATATTTCCAAAGCAAAAAGCGATTTGAATTTTCAACCTGTTTCTTTCGGCGAAGGCCTGAAAAAAACTTTTGAATAACACAGCAGAATCTTTACTCTCCCTTAAAATTTTTCTCACCTGCCTTTATGGCCACCAAAAGATGGTTCTCGGCCGGGGGGATGGGGCAGGTATATTTCCCGCTAACATAGGCACAATATGGATTGTATGCTTTATTAAAATCAATGACCACATGGCTGTCTTGAATGTCTTCCATTTTTAAATCAATGTATCTGCCACCATGATAAGTTTCCTCACCCGAAGTAGCATCAGTGAAGGGAAGAAAAAGATAGGTTTTGTATGCGGGGCTTTGCAGCAAACTTTGCGATTGATAGATAGTAAGTTGTAAAGGCGTATTGTTGATAGAGAAACGAACCACACCATAAATCCTGTATAACTGTTTCATTAGCCCCGAGGTCTGCATTTCAAACCATTGCCCGTTATCCTTTTTCTCGAACGATGCCACTATACAATAGGCTGGATCAACCTTAAAGAATTGGAGCCGCAACCTGTCTTCACCTTTTACTACTTCATGCGTTGCAACATAGTTGTTGATATAAGCCTTTAAAGAATCTTTGTAATTTGACTGAGCCTTTGCATTTATAAAGACCAAAAATGCAAGGATCAAGGAAAAAACTTTGGTCATCGGTTAATTATTTTCAGCAATATCCGTCACCTGCAGATGATGCGGCGCTAAGTTAGAAGAAAAACATAGCAGAACTTTATCTTCCCAAACAGAGAATTTTATTTTCTTGCCATCCTGTGCCAGTGCCTGCGGCATGTTCAGTATAAAAACAGAATTGCCACAGTTGAAACTTGCCGAAGAAACAATGGAAACATCTTCGCTGCACAAAAAAGAATAAAGACGGTGATTGGGATTATCAAGCCGCACCAGCCAGGCACCAGGTGTACATGATTGCTGGGCTATAACAGTTCCGGTTATAACAGAGTTTTTGTTTTTGCTGCACGCGGCCAGTATAAAAGCTGTCAGAAAGATAGCCAATGTTTTTCCCATTTTTATTTTCCCTGACAACGATATTTTTCATTTCGTTGCATCAGCTCATCATCAGCACATTAACGCTGCGCTGCAAAATATTGAAGGCAATTTCCGCCATCAGGTTTTCTTTATCCAGCGTGGGGTTTACTTCTGTAATTTCAAAGCAGCAAACCTTTCGGTTTTGCATAAACTTGCTGATCAAATCTTCGGCTTCTCTTTCTTTCAGACCGTTGCTTACCGGTGTTCCTGTTCCTTTGCTGATGGAGGAATCAAGGCTATCAACATCCAGCGAGATGTAAATATCGGAGCAATCACTAAAATAGCGGGTTACGGCACGTACAATGTTTTCAGGGCCTTTGCTGCGCACTTCCTTGGTAGTAATCACTTTCATGCCGTACTTATCAATCAGGTGTTTTTCTTCCTTTTCAAAATCACGCAGCGAAATGTACACTACATCTTCGGGCAAAACCTTGGGAGCTATTTTACCGATGTTCTTTAAATAATTCCATTGCTTTGTTGTTTCCGGATCAAGTTCGTGCACAGCACTCTCTCTGTTGTCTTCGTTAATAGAAATGGCCAGCGGCATGCCATGCAAATTGCCGGAAGGTGTGGTGTAAGGCGTATGCAGGTCGGCGTGGGCATCAATCCAAATCACGCCTAATTTGCTCTTGGGTTTTGCCATTTTAATGCCGGCAATAGTGGCGCCGGCAATGGAATGGTCGCCACTTAAGATCACAGGGAAGAAATTATTTTTAATCGTGTCGCCTACAGCCTTGCTTACTTTATCATACATGGCCACAATGCCTTTCATGCGTTTGGCATAAGGCGATTCGATGGCTTCGTGCAATAATTTATTTTCAGTAGGAATGGATTCAGAAGGGAAGTGAATAAAAAAATTACTCATAAAATCCAGCGCCGCAATTTTAATGGCTTCAACGCCTATGCTTGCGCCCCTGGTGCCTGCGCCAATCTCCGATGGAACTTCTATTATTTTGATATTCTTCATAAAATTTCAGCAATCGTAAAACAAAAAACCTCTCAAACCCGAAATTAGGTCAAGAGGTTGATTAAAAAAAGGTATTAGGGGTAAGGCTCAACGTTCAGTGAAAGAACTGTTCATTATGTGTTTAATTGCTATTGTAAAGAAATATACGTATCAGGTCTTGCACCTTGTTTCTTGGATCTTGTGCTTTTTTATTCATGCGCTGCCAGCACAGGAACCGAACTTTCAAAAACCAGTTTCTTCGTATTGTTTCCTTTGATCAGGTTATTGATAAAAGAATGCTTGCGCGGGAAGGTCAGAACTAAATCTATATTCTTATCATCAATAAACTGGCGTAACGTTTCATGAAAATCGTAAGTGGTAATGAAATAGAATTCTGGATGAAATTCGTTGAACATTTCCAGCATCAGCTTTCTTTGCTCCAGGTATTCCTCGCTTAATGAAACATATATCTCACTATTGATGTTTACAATATGCAGGTTAGGGTTAAAAATGCTCAACACCTTCTTTACCGGTACCAACGGAATAGAGTTCTGTACGTCTTTGAAGTCGGAAGCCAGTGCTACATTTTTAATTTGGTTGTATTTGGCATTGTGCGGAATCACCATCACCGGGCAAAGATTTTTTTCGATCATGCGCAGCGAATTGCTGCTTGAAATGACCTGTTCCAGTTTCGATTTATCATTAATGGCCATTACTACCAATGCAGCACCTAAATAACGTACTTTCCTGTCAAGGCTTTCGATAAAATCGCTGCTTTCTTCAGCAACGGTTTCTATTTTTACAATGCTTTCATCTAACAACTGGTCTTTCAACTGGCGCAGTTTGGCTTGTGCATCATCTGCTTCTTTTTCGTTGCTATATACATGATAAAGTACCAGCGTGGCTTCGTATTGGCCAGCCAGCATTTTGGCGGCAAATTTAGCAGCATTAAGAGAAATAGAGGAGAAGTCGGTAGGTACAATAATGTTCATGGAACTTTGGTTTTGGTTTTTTATAAAAATGATAAAAAGTACTTGGTTATAATAATCTCAATTATACGAATTAAAGCCAATTACACAAATTATTTGTACCCGGTATTATACTGTTTTGCAGGTTTTCGCCTATTCGGTTCTCCACTTCAGGTAATTTGTGCTAAGTCACCAGGTATTTCGCAATGCCTCCTGTGAAAAAATTGGGTATAAACAAGCAGCGCCGTCTGTTAAAATGGCGGCAATTATGTCTTCATTCCGTTATATTTGCCGGTCACAAAATAGCCGAAAGAGTGCGACTAAAATCTTTGGAAATCAAGGGTTTCAAAAGCTTTGCTGATAAAACCCTCGTTAGTTTCGATGAAAACATTACAGGCATTGTTGGTCCAAACGGATGCGGAAAAAGCAATATCGTGGACAGCATACGCTGGGTAATTGGCGAACAAAAAATTTCTCATTTACGTTCAGAGAACCTGGAGAGCCTTGTATTCAATGGTTCTAAAACCCGTAGCGCCAGCGGACTGGCCGAAGTAAGTCTGACCTTTGAAAATACCCGGAACCTGCTTCCCACCGAGTTCAGCACAGTTACCATTACCCGCAAGTTTTATAAAAATGGCGAAAGTGAATACCGCCTCAATGATGTGCAATGCCGCCTGAAGGACATCCAGAATCTTTTTATGGATACGGGTGTTTCTACCGACAGCTACGCCATTATTGAATTGGGCATGGTGGACGACCTGATTAAAGACAAAGAAAACAGCCGCCGCCGCATGTTAGAACAGGCTGCCGGTATTTCTATTTATAAAACAAGAAAGAAAGAAGCCAAACAAAAGCTTGATGCCACCGAGCAGGACCTGGCACGTATTGAAGATCTTTTATTCGAGATCAACAACCAGCTAAAAACCCTGGAGAACCAGGCTAAAAAGGCGCAGAAATATTATGAGATCAAAAAAGATTACCGCGAAATAAGCATAGAACTGGCCAAAGCCGCACTGGAAGGTTTTAATATAACCTTTAAAGATCTGAATGAAAGGCATGATGTTGAAACAGATAAACGCATTGCATTAGAAGCTGCCATTGCCAGTGAAGAAGCAGGATTGGAACAGGAGCGTGTAGGTTTTATTGAAAAAGAAAAAGAACTGCACACTTTGCAGCAGGGATTTAATGAACTGGTGCAAACCGTTCGCACAAAAGAGAACGAAAAAAACCTGGCAGCGCAAAGGTTAGAATATTTAAGAGAAAGAGAGACCAGCCTGTCGCAATTTTTAAGCAAGGCCGAAGGACAAATTACTGGCATTGAGGAAAGCATCAATTTTACGCAACAGCAAATTGGTGAAGAAGAACAAACGCTTGAAAACCTTACAGGACAACTGGAAGAACTGCGTTCGCAGGTAGATGAAAAAAGAACGGTGCTGGATGAGAACCGCAATTCGGTTAACAACCTCCGCACTTCTTACCAGCAAGTGCAACGCAGCCAGTTTGACGCAGAAAAGAAAGTAGCTGTTGCAGATACTTCTATCCAGAATTTACAGAGAACCGTTTTCCAGTTGGAGGAAGAAAAGTCTACTAGGCAAGATCAAATTCACCAACTGGAAATTGAAAAAGAACAAAAGCAAAAAACGCTTGAAGAAAAGCAAAAAGATCTGGCGCAGTTGCAGCAACATCAT
>JBQCJM010000003.1:0-5940 GCA_051952715.1 Flavisolibacter sp. | reverse complement strand
GTTTTGGGGTGTAAAAATAAGTTTCATAAGCTAAGCTTTTCCACTTTTTTAAAATTTCTTGGTAATATGGTTCGGCAAAGGTAATGAGTTAGCACAAAACACTTTTTAATAAAAAAAGGTTGCACATTTGCAGCTCAAATAACCTTTGAAAGGAAAATACTTAAAGTTTAACCTAACTAATAAATTTTATGCCAAGCTTAGTTGAAATAGCCTCGCAGGTAAGAAGAGATATTTTAAGAATGGTACATGGCGCTAACAGCGGGCATCCCGGCGGCTCTTTGGGTTGTGCCGATTTTATGACTGCGCTTTATTTTAAAGTAATGAAGCATGTACCTCAGCCTTTTGACATGAATGCAAGAGAAGAAGACGTTTTTGTTTTGTCGAATGGGCACATATCTCCTGTTTTTTACTCCGTCCTGGCCCGTTCTGGCTATTTTGATTTAAAAGAGCTGGCTACTTTCCGCAAAATCAATTCCCGCCTGCAGGGGCATCCTACCACACACGAAGGCCTGCCAGGTGTAAGAATTTCAACAGGTTCATTGGGACAGGGTATGAGTGTGGCCATTGGTGCTGCGCTGGCAAAAAAATTAAACAACGAGCAAAACATTGTTTATTCACTTCATGGCGATGGAGAACTGCAGGAAGGACAAAACTGGGAAGCTATTATGTTTGCGCCCAATCACAATGTTGATAATTTAATTTCAACCATTGACTGGAACGGCCAGCAAATTGACGGGCCAACGTATAAGATAAACGACCTCGGAGATATTCGTCAAAAATTTGAAGCCTTTGGCTGGCGTACGCTTCAAATGAACGGCAACGATATGGACGAAGTGGTACATACATTAGAAGAAGCTAAATCATTAGTAGGAAAAGGGAAACCCATTGCCATCATTATGCAAACCATTATGGGCAAAGGCGTTGACTTTATGGAGAACGATCACAATTGGCACGGCGTAGCACCAAACGACGAACAACTCAAAACAGCTTTGAGCCAGTTACCGGAAACGCTGGGAGATTATTAGCCCCCTGATCCCCTAAAGGGAGACTTAGGTCGTAGAAACTTTTCTATTACAGTTTTACTTTTGATTGTAGGTAGGCTGTTGTCTTTATGCATCATTGTCCTTTACTTATTCTGCAAAGGCTCTTTGGAAAAATAATTTGTCTGCGCCGGCAAACATTTTTCTGTCATCCAATACGTTTTTCATAAAGCTATAAATGCTTAAAGAAAGATTTTATTGAAAGAAAGATTGAAAAAGAAACACCTCTGCAATCTATCCGGTAGCTATCATACCTCCAAGGCGACGGAGCTACTCACTTCTCAAAATAAACTGCTGTTGCGCTGCTTTGCGGGCTGGTATCCAAGAGGCCAGTAAAGCGATGACCAGCACTGTAAATCCTACGAGCAAAAAATCGGAAAACACCATTTTCACGGGGAAATAATCTACCATAAAAGTGTTGCCTTCCAAAGGAATCAGGTGAAATTTTGTTTGTGCCTTGCCTATTAAAAACGCCAGCAGCATGCCTGCGCCACCACCAATAATGGCTAATAGTACACCACTATTTAAAAATATTTTTTGAATAAAAGAACGATCGGCCCCCAGGGCATGTAATACGCTAATATCTTGTTTCTTTTCCAAAACAAGCATCGTTAACGCACCAATCATGTTAAATGCAGCCACCACCAGTATCAGGGAAAGAATAGCATAGATCATCCATTTTTCCACCTGCATTACCGAATACAAACCCACATTCTGCTCAAAGCGGTTTTGAACAAGATAATTTTTCCCTAGAAAGCTTTTTACTTCAGTTTGAACTTCATCAACATTAACACCAGGCTTTATAGCAATTTCTGCCCCGCCATATGTATCAGCACCGATACCCAGCATATTTTTCACAAAAGCCAGGTTGGTAATGGCGTACTTGTTATCAAAATCCTGCTGAATTAAAAATGTGCCGGAAGTATTAATGGTATCTACACTTAAAGATTTAAACGGATCGGACAGGCTTACTTCACCTTTCCTGGGAAGATAAATTGTAAGTGGCACAAGATTCCGGTCGGTTTGCACATCTACGGCGTTTTCGATACCGGCGCCCAATACCAGTAAGGCATCATTGGCTGTGCCGGTGTTAAAATCTCCTTTCACTATGTGCTTTTGCACGCCAGTTACAGCTGTAAAATTTTCGTCTACGCCTTTTAAATTCACGATAGATTGATAGTCGCCATTTTTGAGCAATGCTTTTTCTTCTACTACCAACGAAACACTTTTAACGCCTTTAAGCGATCGCAATTTTTGAAGCTGCTCCGCCGTTAAAGTAATTTGTTTGCCCGATACAGGCGACACCTTTAAATCGGGATAGAAAGAAGAATACAACGATTTTACCAGGCCTTCAAAACCATTGAATACACTCAACACCAAAATAAGGGAGGCTGTGCCAATGACAATAGCCACAATACTGATCCATGAAATTACATTGATAGCATTGGTGGTTTTTTTTGCTTTAAAATAGCGCCAGGCGAAAAGGAAGTTCACTATTGTGGTTGATTAAGTTGATGGGTTAGAGATTGGTTTGGTTGAACTGGTTAAAAAAGTTGATTGGCATTGAACAACCTTTTCAATTTATCAATGATTCAACTTTTCAGTCTTTCTCCTTGTCTTCGTCCTTTTTGATTTGCTTAAACAATTCTTCCATTTTAAACACATGATCAAGCGTATCGTCAAGATAATATTTCAGTTCGGGAATGCGGCGTAACTGGTGCTTTACTTTGGCAGCCAGTTCTTTTTTAATTTCCCAGCTTCTGTCTTCAATTTTTTTTAAAACAGCTTTATTATCCGGTGCATTAAAAATGCTCAGGTACACTCTTGCTTCCAGCAGGTCGGGAGTAATTTTTACGGATGAAATGGAAACCATTCCACCATCAACAATGTTTAATCCAAGGCGTTGAAAAATATTTGCCAGTTCTTCGTTGATCAACCCGCCTATTTGTTTTTGTCTTTTATTTTCCTGCATAAATTATTTTTTTCTGATGGTGCTGTTATCGGGATGCAATTTATCCGCTTCTTCGAGTGTCCATTTTTGATCCAAACCTATCATTTTATGCTGATCGGCAAAAGGTTTGGGCTTTACAGCATATTTTGATGTCATTCTGCTGTAATGATGAATAAAAGCGCCAAGTGCTATCTGGCAAGGTTTAATATCGCCAACATCCATAGCCCTTTTTTTTGTACGCATGAACAGATCAAAATCAGCCGACTGAATGCGTTCATCCCACAATCCTAAAATATCGAGCCCACGTTTTGTTATCATTACATTATTACCTACAATTCCTTCTACAATATCCCAATGGTGTTCTTCAAATTTTTTTGCGCAAAATTTTTCCCAATTGCCATACATCATCTTATGCATGAAAGCCAGGTTCTTTTTGCCAAACCCGAAAGCCATTAACGGGTTTTTGGTACGTTTCCACTTTCTATCAATGGCCTGCGTGTCTTTTTTATTTCCTACGTTTTCAATTCCTGATGCAGATAGAAAATCTACCTGGTGTCGTTTAGAAACTTCTATTAATATTTCATCCCATTTAGGTGAAAGTATTATATCGTTATTCAAAAAAAATAAATACGCACCTTTTGCTATGGCAATGCCCTGGTTTTGACAATAAGGATAAGAATAATTGACTTCGTTATGAATGATTTTTGCATTTACGCTTTCAAAATACTCACGGCTGCCATCTGTTGAAGCGTTATCAATAATAATTAATTCAAACGGGTGAACAGTATATTTCGCCAGTGATTCGAAAAAAAGCTGATTGAACGCTAAACCATTGTGGATGGCAGAGATGATACTTAGTAACGGCATTCTAATTATTTATATTAACACGCTTTAGGCCGGCACAGCAGGTTTTTCACGTATTTTGCAAAAATATATAATTAATAACTGCAGCAGTTTCATGAAAATCTTTTTAAGGCTCTTACAATTTTCAAAACCTTATCGTCATTATATACCTGAATATTGCATTTACATTTTTTTTTACATCATTTTCGGGCTCCTCAATTTTGCATTAATCATCCCACTATTGGATGTTTTATTTGAAACCCACAAACAACAGGCTGTTGCATCGCTTCCCTCCTTTTCTTTATCAGTAAGCTACTTTAAGGATGCTTTTTATTATTATCTCAACTATTATATACAAACTACAAGCAAGCTAGGTGTTCTGGTGTATGTGTGCATTGTTCTGTTGATATTTGTTTTCCTTAAAAACCTCTTTGGTTTTTTAAGCCAGAAAGTGCTTACACGAATGAGGGTTACACTTGTAAGAAGAATAAGGGAACAACTGTTTGAAAAATACAGTACGCAATCGCTGCAGTTTTTTCATGCACAAAAAAAGGGTAACCTTCTATCTATTATCAGTAACGATGTGGGAGAAATTGAAACAACAGTAGTTAGTGCAATTCAAACCTTGTTCAGAGACCCGCTGGTAGTGATCGCTACCTTTGTGTTCCTGTTCTATCTTTCGCCGCAGCTTACTTTTTTTACGCTTGTTTTTTTTCCTGTCTCGGGAATTTTAATATCCACCATCTCAAAAAGGTTGCGCAAAAAATCGCATTACGGGCAAAGTCTGTTTGGAATACTGTTAAATCTTGCCGAGGAAACCATTACCGGCATCCGCATTATCAAAGCGTTCAATGCAGAAAAATTTATCAATAAAAAGTTTGCTGCAGAGAATGAAAACCTGGCGAGAACCACAAAGTCCATTACCAATCACCGGGAGCTGGCTTCGCCTCTATCAGAGTTTTTAGGTGTAGCTGTTATTGTTGTTATTATTGTGTATGGCGGCTATCTCATTTTGGAAGGTAGAAGCAACATGACAGCTTCTGCTTTTATTGCTTACATTGGCTTTTACTTTCAGATCATTAATCCTGTAAAAAATATTTCTGTTGCTGTTACCGCCTTGCAGCGTGGTATTGTATCGGGAGAAAGGGTACTGTCCATTTTAGATGAACCCCAAAAAATTACAGAAAAGGAAAATGCTGTTACTGTTCACGAATTTCATGAATCCATCACATTGCAAAATGTTGGCTTTTCTTACATGCATGAAAATGTGCTGCACAATATCAATCTGATTGTTCCTAAAGGGAAAATGATTGCGCTTGTAGGAGAAAGCGGCGCCGGCAAATCTACTTTGGCCGATCTGATTCCAAGGTTTTACGATGTTACCCAAGGAACGATTCTGTTAGATGGCAAGGACCTGCGTGATCTTAAAATTCACGACCTGCGTTCTTTAATAGCCATTGTATCGCAGGAAGCTATTTTGTTTAACGACACTGTTTTAAATAACATTGGTTTTGGCAGCGATGCCATTGACCGCAACAAAGCTATAGAAGCTGCAAAAGCCGCCAATGCCCACCAGTTTATTTCCGAACTGGAAAATGGTTACGATACTTTTGTTGGCGACAGAGGTATGCGGCTAAGTGGTGGACAAAGACAACGCTTAACCATTGCCCGGGCTATTTACAAAAATGCACCCATCTTAATTATGGATGAAGCCACATCGGCACTTGACACGGAAAGCGAAAGACTGGTACAGGATGCTATTAATAAAATGATGGAAAACAGAACTTCAATTGTCATTGCCCATAGGCTTTCCACTATTCGCCATGCCGATGAAATAATTGTTTTGCAAAAGGGTGAAATTGTAGAAAGAGGGACACACGAGCAATTAATAAACAGGCAGGGATATTATTTCAGGTTAGTGCAAATGCAGGAAGTGAAATAAACCTCCTTAAAGGGGAGACTTAGACGGAGTGTTCTTTTTTTTGCGCTATCGCTCAACGTATATCTACAAAAAAGCTCAGCGCCTATTTACGCTGAGCTTATATTTTATTGTAAATCTTCTATTGCATGGCACCATCACTTAACTGCTGAAATTCTTTCAAAGTA
>JBQCJM010000002.1:0-5583 GCA_051952715.1 Flavisolibacter sp. | reverse complement strand
GTAATGGATAAAGTATATGACGACTTTAAATTTGTATTAGCCAACATTCGCGAAAATGACGGCCCTCAAAATTTAAACAAATACATTGCTGCTGCTTTTATTTCACGGTTCATGCTTTTTGAAGGTACTTACGAGCATTACCACAACCTGGATGCAGCAAGAGCAAAAAAATACCTCGAGTTTGCTGTAGAGGCAGCGGAAATTGTAATGAACAGCGGTAAATACAATTTCAGCCGTGATTTTAAATCTATATTTTCATCTGAAAGCCTGGCAGGGCATCCTGAAGTACTGCTTTACAGAGTGTATGATGCTGCTTTAGGTGTAACACACGGCATTGGTTCTTACTCAAACGGAACTGAAACGGTTGGTGTTGATCCCAACCTGGACTTGATCAAATCCTTTATAGTAAACGATGGCAATGTATGGCAAAATTCTACAGTTGCCAATGCCAACAGCTTTGAAGTTGCCGATTTGGCAAAAACCCGCGACCCTCGTTTTGAAGCCTCATTTATAGATAAAGTGAATGGTTCGGCAACTACACTTTTATACGGATATAAATTTGCATCAAGAGAAGCAATAACTTATATCGGGAAGACCTATCCTCCGGCATGGGGAAGCTTTACAAATACCAGCGATGCACCCATCATGCGCCTTGCAGAGGTGGTGCTGAACTGGATAGAAGCTAAAGCTGTATTAGCACAATATTATAGCGGGCCTGCTGTTAGCCAGGGTGATTTGGATATGTCTATTAACGCTATCCGCAATCGTCCGTTAGATGCAGCCGCTATTGCAAAAGGCGTACAGAAAACCGCACCGCTTACCCTGGCAACACTTCCTGACGATCCTGACCGTGATGCAGATGTACCTGCACTAATTTGGGAGATCCGTCGTGAAAGAAGAATGGAATTTGTATTTGAATATTCCAGGCTCTTAGATCTTAAACGCTGGAAGAAGCTGGACTATATGGATTTTAGTCGAAAAGCAGATTATTTCCTCGGACCATGGGTAGATGTACAAGCAGAGATTCCTAGCTATTTAACTGCTGCTACCAAGGGAAAAGTGAGAGTGCAGAAGGCTGATGGCACCATTGTAACATGGGATGGAACTAATGCAGCGGATATGGTTGGTTTCTGGATGGTTGAAAATGCACAAAACAGGCTTGCCTTTACCGACAAGTCATATTTGGCCCCTATCGGCCAGGCGCAGATCACACAATACGAAGAAAAAGGCTATAAACTTACCCAAACAACGGGTTGGTAAAATTCACATTTCTCTTTCTAATCGGAAGCCTCAAAAGGCTTCCGATTTTTCTTTTCATTTCTACCTGATAACAATGAAAAAACTACTCCTCTTCCTTACTATCTTATTTTCTTTTAGTCAGGTCTTTGCACAAGGCCCTGCACTTACTTTTGTGCATCTTTCCGATACACACGTGGGCAGCGGCACCGGCGCAGATGATCTGAGAAGGACCGTAAAAGACATCAACGAAAACGACTCCATACAATTCATCGTCATCTCAGGCGACATTACAGAGTTTGGTGCTGATGCAGAGATAAAACTGGCGAAACAAATTCTCGACAGCCTCAATAAACCCTGGTATATCATCCCCGGTAATCACGACGGCAACTGGTCGGAAAGTGGCGCTAATACTTTCAAAAAAGTGTTTGGCAATGAAACATTTTATTTCAAAGCCGGCGATTATTATTTTCTCGGCACCAATTGCGGCCCCAACATGCGCATGGGCCCAGGGCAAATTCCACGTGAAAACATTGTGTGGCTTGATTCTGCGCTGAAAACAATTCCTGGTAATGCACCTGTCATTTTTGTCAACCATTATCCGCAGGATTCATCATTGAATAACTGGTTTGAAGCTATTGACCGTTTGAAACAAAAAAATGTTCAGTTAATTCTTTGTGGTCATGGACACAGTAACCACAAACTAAATTTTGAAGGCATACCCGGAATAATGGGCCGTTCCAACCTTCGTGCAAAACAGGAAGTGGGCGGCTATAACATTGTAACCATCGAAAATAGTGTAGTTACCTATCGTGAAAGAAAACCCGGCGTAGAAACAAAACCTGCATGGGCAACGGTTGCATTGGAAGACCACCATTTCAAAAACGAACAGCAGCAATATTTCCGTCCTTCCTATGCTGTAAATACCGAGTTTAGAAATGTAAAAGAAAAATGGACATACCAGGACAAAAGTGATATTGGCTCAGGCACTGCTTTTGAAAATGATTTGGTATTTACTACCAATACAAACGGAGAGATCGTAGCCTTAAAAAAGAAGAATGGTAAACAGGCCTGGAAGTTTGCAACAACAGGAAAGATCTACGATATTCCTGCAGTGCAAAATGGTATTGTAGTTGCCGGTTCATCCGACGATTTTATTTATGCGCTTTCTGCGAAAACAGGTAAACTCATTTGGAAAATGCAAACCGGCAAAGCCGTGCTGGGACACCCGGTTATTGATAACAATGCGGTTTATATCGGTGCGTCCGACGGACATTTTCGTTCTATCAATTTAACAGACGGCAAGCTTCTTTGGGACTTCAATGATGTGAAAGGTTTTGTTGTTACCAGGCCGCTGATCTATAACAACCATATTTATTTCGGCTGCTGGAACAATGATTTTTATTGCCTCGATAAAGAAAATGGAAATTTTATTTGGAAGTGGAACAACGGAAGCTCCAATCGCATGTTCTCTCCTGCCGCTTGCTTTCCTGTGGCTACCAACAACCGCATTTTTATTGTGGCACCTGATCGCTACATGACAGCGTTAGAGGCCACTACCGGAAATTTTATCTGGAGAAAACAAGATCCACAGTTAAGAGTTCGTGAATCTATGGGACTGTCAACCGACAGCTCAGTTGTATTTGTAAAAACAATGGAAGGAAATGTGTTTGGCATTTCAACAACAGCTAATGAAATGCAACCAGACTGGAAAAGTAATGTTTCACTGGGCTACGAAATTTGTCCCACAGCTATTGTGGAAAAGAACAATATCGTTTTTGTACCTACACAATCTGGTGTAGTTGTGGCGCTTGACAGACAAAGTGGTAATGTTTTATGGAAACATAAAATATCAAACGGTTTAGTCACTAACCTACTGCCTGTCAACAACAATCAATTGTTGGTAACAACAATGGACGGCAAAGTTTCTTTACTGGAGTTTTAGTTAATGAATGATGAGTGATCAGTAATGAGTAGTGCACTACGTGTAGCCGGATAATTTTATACGAAAACCTTCCGCACAACACGAACTCATTACTGATTATTCATTTCTCATCACTCATCACCCATTCTGCTCAGCCTCCAAAAAACATATAGCAAAGCAGTATCGAAGTAATCACTCCCACTAGGTCGGCCAGCAGCATGGCGCCAACCGCATACCGAGTATCTTTAATATTCACTGCACCAAAATATACGGCAATCACATAAAACGTTGTATCGGAAGCACCTTGCATAATGCTTGACAAACGGCCTGCAAAAGAATCGGCTCCAAAGGTTGTCATAGTGCTGATCATCATGCCCCTGGCGCCACCACCACTTAATGGCCTTATCAATGCGGTGGGCAATCCATCTACAAAGCGGGTATCGGTTCCTAAATAAGCAAAAAAAGTTTTGATGCCGTTGATCACAACATCGAAGGTGCCACTGGTGCGTAGCAGACTAATAGCTACCAGCATGCCAACGAGGTAAGGAATAATTTTTACCGACGTTTCAAAACCACCTTTTGCTCCATCAATAAAGGCATCAAAAACGTTTATTTTTTTGTATAGAGCACCAAATATGATCAGTAAAAAAATAACAAGAATAAGCCCGTTGCTTAGCAAGCTTGAAAAGGTTTGAATACCCGCCGCAGTTAATGAAGTAAGATATATAACCAGCAACACGATCAATGCTGAAAAGCCCCCTACCCATGCCAATATCACGGGTTGAAAAAGATTGATCTTTTGTTTATATGATACAATGATCATGGCCGCCATGGTAGAAACAAAAGTTGTGATCATGCAGGGCACAAAAATGTCGGTAGGATTTGCAGAACGTAATGCGGCTCTTACAGCAATAACACTAACGGGTATAAGTGAGAAACCCGCCGCATGCAAACACAGGAACATGATCTGTGCATTGGAAGCTCTTGTTTCTGATGGATTTAATTCCTGAAGGCTTTGCATGGCCTTTAAACCGAAAGGTGTAGCTGCATTATCCAATCCCAATAAATTGGCCGAAAAGTTCATCATCATGTGACCCATTGCCGGGTGATCTTTAGGCAACTCGGGAAATAATTTTGAAAAGAAAGGCCCGATGATCTTCGACAAAAGCCTTATCCCTCCTGCCCTTTCGGCTATGCTCATAAAACCCATGAACAAAGCCATGATGCCAATAAGCCCGATGGCAATAGTAACAGCGCTTTTGCAGGTTTCAATAATACCGTCGGCGCTTTGTACCTGGAAATACTGCAGCTTACCATCAGCAGTCCGCATCAAAAGATCATTATCATGCACAATGGTTTTTGTTGAATCTAACTGTAGCAATTGTGTAGCAGATAAAACAGTTGTATCAACCTTATGAAGTTTAATGGTATCGCCGCTTTTGCCGGTTACCATTGCACTGAATAATACTTTATTGTCTGTACCAACAATACGGATGGTGGCTACTAAAATGGCTACAATAATAAAGGCCGACCATATTCTGCTTAATGCCATAGAAGGTTTTAAAGTTTGAGGTTTGGGGTTTAGGGTTTAGGGTTTAAGGTTTGGGCGTCTTGCCTTCTACCCTTTACTTTACACCTTCTGCCGTACTCCCTTCCTTTCTTTTTTGGGTTTGAAGTTAATCCATTCATGCATTTAAAAATATTGTTTGCCATGAATCATACAAAACTGCTTGTGTCGTTTCTTTTCACAGGTTTTAATAATTACTTTGCCGCCTCAACTAAATATGCTTACAGTGAAAATGAAACTCTTATCTACTGCTTTTGTTTTTAGCGCCATCTTTCTTACTGCCTGTCAAAAGGAAGCCGGCCAGGATCAACCATCAGTGAACACCTCCGACAGGGTGAAAACGTATACCGAAACCGTTACTTCGTCTTCTATCGGAAATTCAAGCATTACTTTTAATATCAATTACGATGATAAAGGCCGTGTATCCAGCATGGTGTCTGCAGCTTCGCCCGGCGATAAATTTGTTTACACGTTTCCTTCCGATAACAAGTTTTCTATGGAGTTGTACAATTCAAACAACTTGTCAATTCACGAAGATTTTTATTTGAACGCTGCTTCTTTGATTGACAGCACCTTTCAATACAATGATACAGAAGACAGTGCTACTGAAAAATATACTTACAATGCCAGTAACCAGCTCATTACATTAAAAGAATACGATTATTCAACAACAACAGGATCTTCCCTGTATAATACTACCACTTATACTTATGATGGCAACGGCAATCTTATTAAAACTGTAGATACCGATGGTGAGATGCATACGTATGAATATTATCCTGACCTAAGCTACAGGCTTCCATTGATAACAGGCCCGCTTAATAGCGGCGCCACTCAAAAAAAGAACCTCGTTAAA
>JBQCJM010000001.1:0-47311 GCA_051952715.1 Flavisolibacter sp. | reverse complement strand
ATACAGATTCATCAGGCCAAGCAGAATAATTTTATAGAAATACAACGAGAATTGGATAAACTTTAAATGGCAGGTTATAGTTTTATTGCAAGAGAAAATCTTGAATATACATTCATGAAATGTAAATGAGCATATGCAAGTGTTTTGGCAAAGTTGATTAAATATAAACCGACAATGAGTAATACTATAAAACTGAATAAATATTTGCCCATAGTAGTCCTTTATTTTTTTTTCAACAGTTTTCTATTGCCTCTTGGCTTGCTGTACACAACTTTACTAACGCCAGTATTTTTGATATGGCTGTACCGCTTCCCCGCTTTTAATCTTTTATGGCTCTTCCCAATTGTAACTATTCCGTTTGCATTGATTCATTTTATGAATGGCGTAAATGTTGTCCCCTATATAAAATCTTGTCTTCTTCTTTTTTCAGTTTTTGTTTTTTGTCTCGCATTTCGTCAATTTCTAAGAGAGTGCAACACCCTTGGCCAAATATTTAAAAGCATTGTGATCATCAACATTTTTTTTGTTTTGATTGCGTTAATTGCACTACTGATTCCTCCTATAAGAGATAGATTTTGGTATAACAATGCTATCACTTCGGGTGTCAGCGGTGTACATAGATTAAAGCTGTTAACCTATGAGCCTTCCTATTACTCTACTTTATTGGTACCTGTTTTAATGTACTATTATTTCAAAATTTTTTTTACAAAGTTGCCGAACAAATTGTTGGTTTTTCTTGTGATAACCATTCCTTTGCTTTTATCTCTTTCGTTCGGTGTTATATTAGGTGTGGCTTTCAGTATATTGTTTTTGTTTATGTCCGACATTAAGTTGTTCATGTTTAAAAAGAAACTCCCGGTATACATTATTTATGGTGGTATTTTAGCAATGTTCTTTTTCGTTATTCTTCTTCAAATATTTCCCGATAATGTATTTTTTATACGTATAGCCAATGTGTTTTCCGGCAAAGACACTTCTTTTAACGGAAGAACATTTGATTCCTTTTACCTTGGATGGGAAATAGCCAGCCAAAAAAGCATTTTATTTGGAGTAGGGCCTGGACAGGTAAAATCTATAGGATTAGATTTTTTTAAACAGTTTTATCATTATTCAAACTTTACAGAAAGCGACGTTGCCATACCAAATAGTCTGGGAGATATTTTGTCTGTTTTTGGTATTCTTGGTGTATTCATTAAACTAGGACTTGAAATAAAGTTCTTTTTTAAAACAAAGGTTTATACAAATTTTTTGAGGCTGGCTCTTTTTATTTTTGTCTTTATCTACCAGTTTACAGGAAGTTTTATCACTAACATAGCAGAATATGCAATCTGGATTATGGCTTTCAGCCCATGGCTATTTAAAGAATTTGATAAAGAGAACATTTATAAAGGATACAATCAGGGCAACAGCAATGAGTTATCGGTTGTGTAGCATCGATTGAACATTGGCATCAATATTAGCGACGTGAAGATTTTATTTATATCCAGGGCAACTTTATATACAAACAAAGGAGGAGATACAGTTCAGGTATTGAACACAGCTAAAAGCTTGCGGCTGGAAGGTGTAACGGTTGATGTAAAGTTGTGCAATGAAAGAATTGATTATAATAAATATGACCTGATTCATTTTTTTGGCATAATACGGCCGGCCGATGTTTTGCAGCATATTTATGCATCGCAAAAGCCGTACGTTATATCTACAATTTATGTTGACTACGCTGAGTTTGATAGGAATGTAAGAAAAGGCTTTACAGGCTTTCTTTTCAAATTGTTTCCGGCTGATTTTATTGAATACGTAAAAGTCATTGCCAGGTCCATTTTTAATGGTGAAAAGATTATTTCACCACAATATTTATGGCTGGGTCACCGAAAATCAATCAAAAAAATTATAAGAGGTTCTGCCTTCCTGCTGCCTAATTCTGAAAATGAATACAAACGGTTAGTAGCTGCGTATGGTATTCAACCTCCTTATCAAACAATCCCTAATGCAATAGACGCAGCCCTATTTTGTAACGATGAACGTGGGGAAAAAGATAATAACCTGGTATTATGTGTTGGTAGGATAGAAGGCTTGAAAAATCAACTTAATTTAATAAAAGCTCTGAACAATACTACGTTTCAATTGCTTATTATTGGAACGCCAACATTAAACCAGCCAGAATATTATAAAATTTGCAGGAAGGCTGCCAGCAATAATGTTCGGTTTATTGAAAATATGCCACAGCAGGAATTAGTGCAATATTATGCGAAAGCCAAAGTGCATGTGTTGCCGAGCTGGTTTGAAACAACCGGTTTAAGTTCTTTAGAAGCTGGTGCGATGGGCTGCAATATTGTAATTACAGACAAAGGAGACACAAAGGAATATTTTGAAGAAATGGCGTTTTATTGCGATCCTTCTTCTCCTGCTTCCATAAGAGAAGCAATAGAAAAGGCGGCCAATGCACCCTCTTTCCCGGCATTGCGTAAAAAAATTATTACACAATACACTTGGTCTGTTGCCGCAGCAAAAACCCTGGAAGTGTACAGGAAAGTTTTATACAACTATTGAGCTATGAAAATTGGTATTATAGGAACCAGGGGCATCCCAAATCAATATGGAGGATATGAGCAATTTGTAGAATTTGCCGCACCTGAACTTGTAAAGCGGGGGCATGTGGTTTGGGTTTATAATTCCTCGTTGCATCCATATAAAGAGAAGACGTGGAAGGGCGTACAAATCATCTCAAAAAAAGACCCTCAAAATAAAATAGGAACTGCCGGGCAGTTTATTTATGACCTGAATTGTATTTTGGATGCACGTAAACGAAATTTTGATGTAATTCTTCAATTAGGGTATACCAGCAGCAGTATCTGGACTTTTCTTTTTCCTAAAAGTTCCATTATAATTACGAACATGGATGGACTTGAATGGAAGAGAAGTAAGTATTCAAAAAAAGTTCAGCTATTTCTGAAACAGGCTGAAAAATGGGCAGCTTTATATAGCGATTACCTGATTGCCGATTCGAAAGGTATACAGGCATATTTGATGGAAAAGTATAAAAAGAAATCTGCTTTTATTGCTTATGGCGCTAGTCTTGTTACGCAAACCAACGAAGCTTTCCTTGAGGCAAAGGGACTTAAAAAGTATGCATACAATTTATTAATTGCCCGTATGGAGCCGGAAAATAATATTGAAACTATCATAAAAGGACATGTAATGTCAACCAATGTGAAGCCTTTAATTATTATTGGTAATTATAAAAATAAATACGGTTTATTTCTTCAGAAAAAATATCAAAATGAAAATATACAGTTTTGGGGTCCTATTTATGATTTGGATATATTAAATAGCCTCAGGTTTTACTGTTATATTTATTTTCACGGACATTCGGTAGGAGGTACCAATCCATCATTATTAGAAGCCATGGCCTCTCATTCATTGATAGCTGCACATGATAATATTTTCAATCGTAGTGTGTTAGAAGAAGATGCTTTTTACTTTGCGTCAAATAGCGACGTTGCCAGGCTGTTGAATAAAGTAATTATCAGGGAGCAATGCAGGAAGATGGTTGATAATAATATTGAAAAGATCCGTACGCAGTATTCGTGGGAACATATCGTAAATCTTCTTGAAAATTATTTAGTTGATGCTTTTAAAAACAAAAATTAGTTTCGAAAAAGCAGTGTCGATTGTTCTACTGATTACATTAATCAGTCTTGCCTTTTCTATACGGTTTGTGAACAGCATTTCCATTATTGCATTGGTACTTCTTGTGTTGCTGGATTCACAAAGAAAAAAGATGATCATAAAAGCTTTCAGTGATCCTTTGTTTCTTACCATGGCGGTGCTATTTTTTATGCAAATAGTGGGTTTGCTATATACGAACAATAAAAGTGCCGACTGGCGGGAAATAACACAGAAGGCGGGATTGATTGGCATTCCATTTTTCTTTTGTGCCATTCAATCAATTTCTGCCCAAAGATTAAAATATATCATGACAGGATTTAGTCTTTCTCTTATGGTGGTCTGTATTTACTGTCTTTTCCATGCATGCATTCTTTATTTCCAGGGCTCTGATTTATCAGTTTTCTTTTACCATAAGCTTGTATCTCCATTTCAGCACCATGCTATATTTTTTTCGTTCTTTCTTTTTTATTGTATTGTTTATTGGCTGGGAGGTGGAATTGGTATGTTGGAGGGGGAAAAGTATAAAAAAGGATTGCTCGGTTTGGTTTTGTTTTTCTTTGTAATGATTTTTCTGCTGTCTTCTAAATTGGTTATTGGTGTAGCCTTTTTATACTTTATAATATTTCTATTTCGTCGTTGGAAAAATAACAAAAAACCTATGGCTTTTTATTCATCTCTTATTGCTGTACTGGCTGTTGTTATTATCTTTTCAATAACAGATAATCCGGTGAAAAACCGGTTTGCTGACCTGGCTGCAGGGAACGCAAAATTATTTCAACAGGATAAGTTTTCTCCCGATACTTACTTCAATGGATTGCAATTCAGGCTGCTTACATGGAGGTTCACCTACGAAATACTGAATAAAAAAAATGCATGGACAATGGGGGTGAGCCCCGGCGACGCACAATACGAATTGAATCAAAAATATACGGAGATGGATATGTATTTAGGCGATGGGAAAACCGATACAGGATTCTGGAATTTTAATTGTCATAATGTTTATTTGCAAACAACATTGGAATCTGGATGTATAGGATTGTTCTTTCTTTTGTTGGCCATGACGCTTTTTATTGTGTATGCAATAAAGCAGCGTAAGCTTAACGCATTAATTTTTTTTATGTCAATTATGGCGTTTGGATTTACTGAATCTATTGCTTCATCTCAATACACTATCCTGCTTTTCCTTTTCTTTCCTTTGCTAAGTTTGAAAGGCACTATTAATGAATAATAAGGTTAGTACCTTTTTTTAACCGGCGACAAAGTACTCCGGTAAAAACGTACTATCCTGCCCAAATGAATTTGTTGTAAGAATTTGCCAACAGCAATAACGGTTATTTGCTTAAAGAAATATAACTTATTGGAGAATTTTTTATGGGGCATGTATTTATCTTTTATAATTGCCACTTCTTTACAGGCTCCAAACCATTGCCGATCACTTATTCCTTCCCATCTCATATTAGCCAAAACATCGGGAACCCGGACAAAACTGCACCCCTTCAATTTTAATCGTAGCAAAAGGTCATAATCCATTGCATATTTGTAATTGAGGTCAAACAAACCGTGCTGTTGATAAATGGCTTTTTTAATAAAAACTGTGGGATGGTTTAGCGTCATTTCGTTATGTAAATAACTGTACTCTCCTTGAAATATTGCTTCAGGTTTTTCATTTTTCCATAATCTGAGGTCGCCATAAGCAATATCAAATTTGTTCATGACTGAAACTACCTTCTCTAATGTGTTTATTTCGTACCAATCATCAGCATTAATTAGTCCGATGATTTCACCATTTGCTTTTGCAATCCCTTTATTAAAAGCATCACTCACGCCTTTATCTTTTTCACTTACCCAATAGGCCAGTTTGTTTTCATATTTTTTAATGATGTTCACACTTCCATCCTTTGAGCCGCCATCAATAATAATGTATTCGATATTGGGATAACTCTGTTGTAATACACTTTGAATGGTTTGCTCCAGATATTGCTCACCATTATAAACAATTGTAACGATTGAAACCAAAGGCTGATACATAGCTAACCTGGATTATTTTGTGGTTGGCAAATTTAGAGAATTGGCAGGCAATACGTGTCAGGTAAGGTCTTAGTACAGATTATGGTATAACCACTTAGATCAAGGATGCCCAGCCCCAATGCGTTTTACAAATTTTAATTGCAGCACATTTTAATACTTTTGTCGTTGTTCAAAAACAAATTTGATTGCATTGTTGATGTGTAACTACAAATTATTCCAATGTCGAAAATAGCTTTGATAACAGGCGTAACTGGCCAGGATGGAGCTTATTTGTCCGAGTTCTTACTCAATAAAGGATACATTGTTCATGGCATTAAAAGAAGAAGTTCTTTATTTAATACAGATCGCATTAATCATCTGTACCAAGATCCGCATGAAAAGAATGTTCATTTCAAACTTCATTATGGCGATTTGACTGATAGTACCAATCTTATCAGGATCATACAGGAAGTGCAGCCCGATGAAATTTACAACCTCGGCGCCATGAGTCACGTAAAAGTGAGTTTTGACACGCCGGAATACACCGCTAATGCTGATGGAGTTGGTACATTAAGAATTCTGGAAGCCGTACGATTGTTGGGAATGGAGAAGAAAGCAAAAATATACCAGGCGTCAACGTCTGAGTTATATGGTTTGGTGCAGGAAATCCCGCAAACAGAAACGACGCCATTTTACCCACGTTCGCCTTATGCTGTTGCAAAACTGTATGCCTATTGGATTACAGTTAATTACCGTGAAGCTTATGGCATGTATGCTTGTAATGGGATTTTATTCAACCACGAAAGTCCACTGCGGGGAGAAACTTTTGTAACCCGTAAGGTTACAAGGGCTGTAGCGCAATTGGCATTGGGGTTAACTGATAAATTATTTATGGGCAACCTTGATGCTAAAAGAGATTGGGGACATGCCAAAGATTATGTGGAAGCCATGTGGCTAATCTTGCAGCAGAATACTCCTGAAGATTATGTAATAGCTACAGGCATTACTACATCAGTTCGTGATTTTATCAGCATGGCGTTTAAAAAAGTGGGCGTGCAGCTAATATTCAAAGGTGAAGGTGTAAATGAAATTGGTATTGTTGATTCGTGCACAGATAAATATGCTTTTAAAACAGGGCAGGAGGTTGTGAAAATTGATCCAGCCTATTTTCGTCCAACAGAAGTTGATTTGCTTATTGGTGATGCTTCAAAGGCACATAAAATAGGTTGGAAGCCAAAGTATAGCTTAGACGATTTGGTAACAGAAATGGTTGAAGCAGATTTACATGCATTTAAACAGGAAAAAGTATTAATAGCGTCGGGCTTTAATGTAAGCCGTCAACACGAGTAATGGAACAACAAGATAAAATTTATATAGCTGGTCATCGCGGAATGGTGGGCAGCGCTATTTTAAGAAAGTTACAAGAAGAAGGCTATAACAATTTCGTTCTGGCAACTTCAGCGGAATTGGATTTAAGAAATCAAAACGCAGTAAGTGCTTTTTTTGAAAGCGAAATGCCTAAGTATGTTTTTCTTGCTGCCGCTAAAGTTGGCGGCATTCATGCTAATAACGTCTATCGTGCCGAGTTTCTGTATGATAATTTAATGATTGAGAGCAACGTTATTCATCACGCCTATAAAAGCGGGGTAAAAAAATTGTTATTTCTGGGTTCTTCATGCATTTATCCTAAAATGGCGCCCCAGCCTTTGAAAGAAGAATATCTTTTAACAGGGCCATTGGAATATACAAACGAACCTTATGCTGTTGCAAAAATTGCCGGCATTAAGTTATGCAATGCTTATCGTCATCAGTATGGCTGCAACTTTATTTCAGCAATGCCCACAAATTTATATGGGCCTAATGATAATTACGATTTGAACAATAGCCATGTCCTTCCTGCATTGTTACGAAAATTTTATGAAGCAAAGCTGAGGCAGGAAAATGAGGTTGTCGTATGGGGCACAGGAACGCCACGACGAGAATTTTTACACGTGGATGATTTGGCTGATGCTTGTTATTACCTGATGCAATACTACGACAAGGAAGGTATGGTAAATATTGGTGTGGGTGAGGATATTTCAATTAAAGAACTTGCTGAATTGGTCAAAGAAATTGTAGGATATAATGGAGAACTGGTTTTCGACACTTCCAAACCCGATGGAACACCAAGAAAACTCATGGATGTTTCTAAACTGAACGCCCTGGGTTGGAAAGCTAAAATTCCCTTGAAACCGGGAATTGAAAAAGTATTTAAAGAATACGTTCAATCACATACTTAAATCAATGTTCTTAAATTCAATTGAATAAACGCTCCGCGTTAACTTTCACAAAAGTTATCGTTACATATCTTGAAGTATGAATTGTATTAATAGGTACTTCTGAAATTTTGTCTAATTTCCAGTCTTTGATTTTTACATGGAAGAATTGCAAATAAGAACTGTTGATGTAAGCCGTTATGTTACACCACTACGCGAAGGCGGTTCTCTTCCTGCTATTGTTGAAGCGGATGATGGATTTTTATATGTGCTCAAGTTTCGCGGCGCAGGACAGGGTATTAAAGCGTTGATTGCTGAATTAATTGGCGGGGAAATTGCCCGTGCTCTTGGCTTTCGTGTGCCTGAAATTGTTTTTGCCACTGTTGATCCGGCCTTTGGAAGAACAGAACCAGATGAAGAGATCCAGGATCTGCTTAAGTTCAGCGAAGGATTAAACCTTGGCTTGCATTATCTCTCCGGCGCCATTAGTTTTGATCCGGCAGTAACAAAGGTTGATGCTTTAACGGCTTCGCAAATTGTATGGCTCGATTGTTTTCTTACCAACGTTGACCGTACGGCACGAAATACCAATATGCTGATGTGGCATAAAGAATTATGGTTGATCGATCACGGTGCGGCGCTTTACTTTCATCACTCATGGAATAACTGGGACGAGCAGGCCAGAAAGCCCTATGTGCAGGTGAAAGACCATGTGTTATTGCCATGGGCAAGCCAATTGGAAAAAGCAGATGATATATTTCGCTCCATTCTTACCTCGCAACGCATTGATGCCATTGTTGATTTGATCCCTGACGAATGGCTTTCATCAGAAGCATTGCCTGCTGCGGCTTCTAACCGTAAAGTGTACAAAGATTTTTTATTGACACGCCTTTCTCATTCTTCAATTTTTTTAAATGAAGCACAGCATGCAAGAAAAGCAATTATTTGAGTACGCTGTTATTCGCATTGTGCCGCGGGTGGAAAGGGAAGAATTTCTCAATGCAGGTGTTATTCTTTTTTCGAAGAAGGCAAAATTTTTACAAGCCGTGTACGAGTTGGACGAAGAACGAATTAAAGCTTTTTCTCCAACAACAGATATCGCTGAAATTAGAAAACATTTCCTTGCTATCGAGCATATATGCAAGGGAAATTCAGAAGGTGGGCCTATTGCTGCATTAGATCTGCCGTCGCGTTTCCGTTGGCTTACGGCAACCCGCAGTACAGTAGTGCAAACTTCTAAAGTGCATCCAGGCTTTTGTGCCCACTTGCATGAAGCGTTAATGAAACTTCATAAACAACTGGTGTTAACAGAGGAATAGTAGTTGTTTTTATGATGATAATTAACAAGTTTATTTAATAAAATGCCAGCATACGCCGGCTATATCAATAAGGTTTACTTCCCTGCCGTAAGGTTGATCAACAGGTTTTGCAATGCGGATACCGAATTTTTGAGGTAGCTGTTTTTCGTTTACTTCTTTCCAAAATTCATCGGCATTACTCACCTTAACAGTGATCATAAAATTTTCTGCAAATTCTTTATTATTATAATTCTGTAAAATGAATTTGCAGTCATCTTTTTGAAAACCGACATAGTCGCCTGCATCCCAGTTAATAGTAAAACCAAGTTGTAAAAACAGTTGTTTGGAAAGGCCAAAGCTGCTACCCGATGGAACAAAGGGTTCAAGAGAAAGAAATTTCATAAACTTGTTTCTACAAAGCTATTCAATGCTTGTCTTTCGTTCCGTAGTTTATTTTGAAACCATTTTATATTTCCGCTGATAATCAATTAACGACGGCAAAGCCATGGATGCATCAGCCTGTTAAAATCAGGATAGTATTGTTAAACGGGTGTTTAATGAGGCTGAAATCTATTACCTTTAATGACCTTTACCATAAAAATGAAGCAGGAAGAAACTCTCGAAAACCACCCTATGTCCATCGTGCAACAAATTTTGTCATCGTTTTACCTACAAGAAGACAATCTCTTAGATATTTTGCCTATAGCTATGTATGCATGCGACCTTACAGGTGCAATTGTAAAATACAACGAAGAAGCTGTAAAGCTGTGGGGCCGGCGGCCTGGTGCTAATGATAAACAAGAAAAATTTAGCGGCTCATACAGGCTTTATAATTTGGAAGGAATTTTTTTACCTCCTGACAAATCTCCTATGGCAGTGTGTTTGCACAATAAGCAACCACAACAAAATGTAGAACTGGTTATTGAAAAGGCAGATCTGTCAAGAATTGCAGTTAGAATGAATGTGGTGCCTGTTAAGGACAATAATGGCCATATGGTTGGTGCCATTAACTGCTTTTATGATGTTACTGCACAAAAGCAAGCGCAGAAGCAATTGCAAAGCAAACAAAATGAGTTGGAGGATTATATAGAAAACGCAACCATTGGTCTTCATTGGGTAGATGGCAATGGCATTATAGTTTGGGCCAATAAGGCCGAAATGGATATGCTGGGTTATACAAGAGAAGAATATATCGGTCACCACATTTCTGAATTTCATGTACAGCAGGAGAAAATTTCCGACATACTAACTCGCTTAAGCTGCAATGAAACATTGCAACAATATGAATCAGAATTGCGGTGCAAAGACGGCAGTGTTAAAACCGTTCGCATAAGCTCCAATGTTCTTTGGGAAGACGGAAAGTTTATTCATACCCGTTGTTTTACTGTAGATATAACCGAACAAAAAAAATTATTCAATGCATTAGAGGAAAGTGAAAAAAGGCATAGGCAAATCTTAAAAAATCTACCCGTTGCTATTTATTTCTGCAATGCAGACGGTTATATAACCCTGTACAACGATGCTGCTGTAAAATTGTGGGGACGTGTGCCCGAAATAGGCAAAGATCTCTGGTGTGGCTCCTGGAAAATTGCCCGTGTAGATGGCTCAGCGCTCCCGCTCGATACTTGTCCAATGGCTGTTTGTTTAAAAGAAGGCCGTGCTGTGTATGGCCAGGAAATTATTGTTATAAGGCCGGATGGAGAACAACGCCATGTGATGCCTTATCCACAACCTGTTTTCAATTCATCCGGAGAAATTACAGGTGCCATAAACATGCTTATGGACATTACCGAATTAAAAAAAACAGAACAGGCTTTGCGAAGCAACGAAATACAATTGCGGCAATTGGCCAATTCGCTTGAAGCAAGACTGCAGGAACAAACTTATAACCTGACAAAAAGGAATGTCGAACTTAAGAGGAGCGAGGAGAGGTATCATAAAATGATAGAAGAGGTGGAAGATTATGCCATTATTCTGCTTGATAAAAACGGTATTATACAAAACTGGAATAGAGGTGCAGAAAAAATAAAAGGTTATAAAGAGCATGAGATTGTTGGCAAAAGTTTTAAAATGTTTTACTTACCGCAAGACCGCGAAACGGGGCTTCCAGATCGATTGCTTGAACGGGCAAAGAATGCAGGCAAGGCTGTGCATGAAGGATGGAGGGTGAGAAAGGACGGCACTAAATTTTGGGGCAGCATTGTACTTACAAGTTTGCATGACGATCAAAACCACCTCATTGGTTTTTCCAAGGTGACAAGAGACCTTACAGAAAGAAAGGTTGTGGAAGATAAAATGGTGGAATATACCAATCAACTGGAATTTCAAAATGAGCAGCTGGAACAATTTGCCTATGCGGCCTCTCATGACATGAAAGAACCGCTACGCAAGATTCTTTTTTACAACAACCATTTGTTAGACACAATAGGAGGAAGCCTTCAGGAAAAAGAAAAAGAATACCTGAACCGCTCTATCAATGCAGCCAAACGTATGAACGGTTTAATAGAAGACCTGCTTGAGTATTCAAGAGCTTCTTCGGATAGACAGCGTTTTGAAACAGTAGATTTAAATGAAGTGATCGACGAACTTCTTTTATCTTCTAAAGATCTTATTGAAGAGAATCATGCAAAAATTATTTTTTCTGATCTTCCGGTTATTCAGGGCATACCCTTCCAGTTGCGGCAATTGTTTGATAATTTAGTTTCTAATGCATTAAAATATCATCACCCAGAACGCAGACCTGAAATTGTGATTAGTTGCGAAAGAATAAATAATGCAGACATTAAGGAAATTGGGTTACCTAAAGATTTTTACAAAATATCGGTTTGCGATAACGGCATCGGCTTTGAGCCCGAGCAATCAGAAAAAATATTCGAGCTTTTTCAAAGATTGGGCACTACTAAATATTCGGGAACGGGTGTGGGCTTAGCACTGTGTAAAAAAATAGTGCAAAACCATCACGGTGTAATAAAAGGTAAAGGCCGATTAAATGAAGGCTCTTGTTTTGATATTTATTTACCTGTATAAGCTATATCAACACAATTCAAGCATTTGCTTAGCCAGGTCAAGCAACTGCTTGTTACTTGCCGGTTTTACAAAGTAGGCAGCTGCGCCATTTTTCATACACTCTTTTATATACAATTCTGAATTGGATGTACTCCAAACCGCCTTAGGTATGTCGTGGTAGCGGGTGTCGCTGCTTAGTTGTTGTAACAATTCGGCGCCGTTAATTTCAGGCATATTATAATCTAAAACAATAAGGCAGGGTAATTCAGTGCCGGCAGTTTGCTCCAAATAATCTAACACCATGTTTCCATTGGTAACAGCATGCAACCTTGCCTGTGGTTGCAGCTGCAAAATGGCTTCTTGTAAAAGTTCAAGGTCTTCTATATCATCATCAGCTAACAAAATCAGCTTTTGTGTTTCAGGCATAGTATTGTTTATGGGAAACTCAGAGACATGCAAATTTATGTATAAATATTTTACACTTTGTTTGTGTTTAAAATAAAACCAGGTTGAAATACAGATGTATTAACATAAAGAGCTTTTATTAAAAGGCAGTGCGGTTATCGAAAATAATAGCAAAAAGATAATGAAGTTTGAAATTACAAACTAACGCTAAGTAATAACCTTTAATAATGATGTATATTCTGATACAATATTGCCAAATTTGGAATGGCTATTTTAAGATTTTAAGAGAGAAATTTGAAATAAGTATAATGAATATTGCAAAGGTTCAGTAACGCTAACTTTACGTGGCAAAAAAAACTGGAACGATTTTTTATAAGGTTATTAATGCCAGGTAAAACAACCATCTTTTACCAAATAATTTCAATCATTGAATTTTATACTTAAAACTTAAGTCATGACAAAGACTGCACCCCAACCTACACAAGCCAAAAAAGTGCTTATTATTGAAGATGAAGGCGACATGTGCTTATTGCTGAATATTTTACTCAACGGAAAAGAACTTGAACTTGACCATGTAAAAAAAATTTCGGCTGCCGAAGAATATCTTCAAAAAGAGCAACCTGCCGTGGTAATATTGGATAACAAACTGCCTGATGGTTTCGGAATTGATTTTATTTCCTCCATTAAAAAGAATTATCCTTCCGTAAAAATCATCATGATCTCCGGATATGATGGTGCTGCCAAAGATGTGGCTTTGGAAAATGGCGCTGATGTTTTTCTGGAAAAACCTTTTACAAAGAACCAGCTTTACCAATCTATTACCGGTTTGCTAAGTGAATCGCCTTCCGTAGCGTAACCACTAGAATTATTTAAAAGCAATTGCCTGTTCAGAACAGGCAATTGCTTTTATTTGTTAAAGGTGAAAGTATTGGTTGGGATGATGGAAGGAATCTCGTAAGTAATTACTTTAAAAAATTATTGGGTAAGCGATTTTATGGATAGCGCTACTCCCAGATGAATAAAGAGAAACGTCCCGCCTTTTTGAGCGGGACGTTTCTTTGTAGGAGTTGAATGAGAATTAACCGAATAAACCACCTTTTTTCAGGGTTCTTACACCCTCAGCTATTTTGAAACCATTTTGATATACTTCGATTTTGTAATCGCCGGTTTGGAAATGCTCCTGGCGCAATGGAACAGAAACTGTTTTGCGTGTTCCCTGTTCATATTCTGCCGTAGTTTTAAAAGTGTAAGGCTTATCACCATCGTTGCGGGTAGTTAATGTTCCCGAGCCCATATTTGGGTCAGAAATTACTTTGCCGTCAGGACCAGTAACAATCACATACATATCGGCAGGACCAGAACGTGCAACACGATTTTCAACATCGAAAGAAACTACTAATTTGTCTACACGCTTAGCAGTAGTAGTTACTTTTTCTTTTCCGTTTTTCTTTTCCTGTACCGGAGTGATTTGAATATTTGATGCTGTGAAAGTGGAAGCTACATCAACCGTTTTTGCCAACTCTTCTTTTTCAGAAGTTGTAGTTTGCAGGTTGGTTTGCAATACTTGCTTCTCGGATGTTAACTGTGTGTTGTTAGCAGCCAATTGCTGATTTTCACCAGAAAGCCTTGCTACTTCAGCTTCCAGGTTAGCGATTTTGCCATTCAGTTCCGAAATCAAGCCTTTCGCTCTTCTATAATCGGCAGCAGTTGCGTTCTTGTCACGCATGATCTTGTTGATCTGATTTTTCAGTTTTGTAATATCAGATTGACGATCACTTAACTGTCCGTTTAAATTATTGTTGCTGCCCGTAATAGAATCCAATCTTGTTAAGGCATCATTATACAATAACTGCACAGAATCTTTTGAAGACATAGCCGTGTTGGCTTCAGCAGTTTTAACTTGTATTTGTTTGGTGGAATCATTCTTATCATATAAGAAGTATGCCCACGTTCCTAACAGAGCGGCAGCCAATACACCAATGAAAATATTTTTCGTGGTGTTCGTCTTTGCCGGACGATAAGGATTGTTTGAATTTTCGGCAGAAGGATAATTTGTATTTGCCATTGTTGAAAGGGGTTTTAGTTAAACGATATTTGATTTTTTATTGGTTAGGTAGAAAACTTATTTTTGGATTTTGACGAGCCTGTTCGAAAACCGTGCCAGAAAAATAATTCACTTTAAGCAGATAATAAAACATGAGTGCAGAAAAGATTATAAATGAACTGAAGAAACAACAATTCAAACCAGTTTATTGGCTGGAAGGAGAAGAGGAATATTTTATTGACCAGGTAATCAATTATGCAGAAAACAAAATTTTAACAGAAGGTGAAGCAGGCTTTAACCTTACCGTTTTTTATGGAAGAGATGCTGCATGGACTGATGTGGTAAACTCATGCAGGCGATACCCCATGTTTGCCGAAAAACAAGTAGTAATATTAAAGGAAGCGCAAAGCATGAAGGATATTGAAAAGTTAGAAAGTTATATTGAAAAGCCACTTTCTTCTACTTTGCTTTTTGTAGCCTACAAAAATAAAAAGCTTGATGGGCGTACAAAACTGGCAAAATTTATAAAAGAAAAAGCTGTTTTACTTTCTACAAAAAAAATGTACGACAATGCGCTTCCCGGCTGGACAAGTGAGTTGATTCAATGGAAAGGATATTCTATTTCAAACAAGGCGTTAGCCTTGCTGATTGATCATATTGGCAATGATTTGAACCGGCTAAATAATGAAATTGATAAGCTTACTTTAAATCTTGCTACAAGGAAAAATATTACAGAGGATGACATTGAAAATTTTGTAGGCATTAGCAAAGAATTCAATGTTTTTGAATTGCAACATGCCATTGCATCAAAGGATTTATATAAGGCTGTTCGCATCATTCAATATTTTGCTGCCAATCCCAAAGCTGCACCTTTGCAATTAATTTTCCCATCGTTGTATAATTTTTTCAGTAAGGTATTGATGGTGTACGCTGCACCTGGCCGCGATGAAAAAACTGTTGCTGCTGCTATTGGCGTACATGCTTTTTTTGTAAAAGATTACATGCAGGCAGCTGCAAAGTTCAATCGCAACGAAGTAGAAAAAGTGTTGCTGCTTTTGTATGAATATAACCTGCGCAATGTAGGTGTAAATGATGCCGGAACTGAAGACGCTGACCTATTAAAAGAAATGGTAGTGAAGATGATAGCAGCATAAAAGCAGCCTTGTCTTCTATTGGGTAGTCTTCTTACAATGCCTGCAAACTGTTCTCTTTGTCCATATGCAATTGCTGAATTAATTCTTCGAGTGAACCATATTTTTCCTGGGGCCGTAAAAACTTTTTTACAATTACTCTAATGGTTTGCCCATATATTTCTTCGTTCCAATCGAAAATGTTTACTTCAATTTTTTCATTCGAATGCAACAAAGTAGGACGGTTGCCAATGCTTAGCATCCCTTTTTTCCTGATGCCATTTATTTCAACATATACTGCATATACACCGTGACCCAAATGAATTTTTTCTTTGTCGGTGTATTCTAAATTAGCTGTCGGATAACCCAATTGCCTTCCTAATTTATCACCTTGGACTACTATTCCTTCAAAAAAGAAGTCATATCCCAAAAGTTTATTGGCTGTTTCCACATCGCTTTGCAGCAGGGCGTTCCTGATTTTGGTAGAGCTTACACCAATTTCATCTACAATTAGTTTCGGTATTTCTAAAAGTTTATAATGAAATGCATCACACTTTTCTTCAAGCAATTTGTAATTACCTTTTCTTGCTTTCCCGAAATGATGATCGTAGCCAATGATGATGGTATGCGGATGAAATTTATTAATTAAAAAGTCTTCAATATATTGTTCTGCAGTTTGGTCTGCAAATTCGTATGTAAATGGAACAACTACCAAATGATCAATGCCTGTTTGGCCAAGTAATTCTATTTTTTCGCTTAGTGTATTAATTAGTTGGAGATGCTCGTCGGGTTTTACAATTTTTCGCGGATGCGGATCAAAGGTAATAATGATCGACTCGCCATCTATTTTTTTGGCTTCTGCAGTTAAGGCTGCAACAATCTTTTTGTGGCCTTCATGCACGCCATCAAAAGTGCCAATGGTAATGACAGCATTGGTAAATGAGGGTAAATTTTCTATAGAACGGTAAACCTGCATGGCCGCAAAAATAGTTTAACCGTTTGTAGTTTTGAGTTCGTAATTCCTTGAAAGTTGAAGAATTATTACAGTTTTAAAACTCCAAAGCTTAAAGTATTTTACATTTAATACCCATAATGCCGAGCCCAAAACTGTGAACTCCAAACTACAAACTTCTGTCTATTTTTGCGCCATGTCAATTTATTCCAAAAGAGGTGTTTCTGCACAGAAAGAAGAAGTCCATGCCGCTACAAAAAATATTGATAAAGGACTTTATCCAAAAGCATTTTGCAAAATATACAAAGATCTTTTGGGAAACGATGAAGCATGGGTGAATGTAATGCATGCAGATGGTGCAGGTACCAAAAGCATTTTGGCTTATTTATATTGGAAAGAAACCGGTGATCTTTCCGTATGGAAAGGTATTGCGCAGGATGCTGTTGTAATGAATCTGGACGATTTGCTGTGTGTAGGTATTTACGATAAATTATTGTTTTCTTCTTCCATTGATAGAAACAAAAACCTGATTCCTGGCGAGGTATTGCAGGCATTAATAGAGGGCACACAGGAATTCTTTGACACAATGAAAAATTTTGATGTGGACATTGCTTTTTTAGGTGGCGAAACGGCTGATGTAGGCGATGTGGTGAGAACCATAGCTGTAAATGGAACGATGGCTGCCCGCTGGCCCAAAGAAAAAATTATTACTAACGAAAATATAAAACCCGGAAACGTAATTGTAGGCCTGGCAAGTTTCGGTAGAGCTAATTATGAGAATGAATACAACAGTGGTATTGGCAGCAATGGATTGACCAGTGCCAGGCACGATGTGCTGAATAAATACTATGCTGAAAATTTTCCTGAGACTTTTGAAGGCTCTTTAAGTAACGATGTGGTTTACATTGGACGGCACCGATTGACAGATGAAATAGATATTGATTTCAAGAATGAAACTTTTAACACCAATATTGGCAAACTTATTCTTTCTCCTACAAGAACCTTTGCACCCGTTGTAAAACAAATTTTACAGGAAAGTTTTGATGCTGTTAATGGAATTGTCCATTGTAGCGGTGGCGGACAAACCAAGTGTATGAAGTATGTGCCAGAGAATGTGAAAATCGTAAAAGATAACTTATTTGATCCTCCAGAAATATTCAACATCATTCAACGAGCCAGTGGCGCTGACGAAAAAGAGATGTACCAGGTATTCAATATGGGTTGCCGCTTGGAAATTTATACGGACGAAAAAAATGCTGATCATATTATCAGCACTGCTACTGGATTTGGTATAGATGCACAGGTGATTGGAAGGGTGGAAGAAGCGGAAAAAAAAGAATTGGAAATAAAGCTTTCGGGAAATGTTATTGCTTACAACCTGTAATCCTTACCTGAAACCTTTGCTCATTTCGATTTGGACTTTGCCGGGTCTGTAACAGCCGAAGTATTTGCCGGATTGACCTGCTTTTCCTTTGAATCGTTACCATCTGAAATCACAAAGGTGATGGGCTGTGTGTGATAAGAGGTTACTTTTTTACCGTTTTGTAAGCCAGGGCTCCATTTCGGAGAATTTTGCATGATCTCTAAAATCTTTTGGGCAAGGCCATAACCAGGATCATTCAGTGTTTTAAAATCTGTTATGCTTCCGTCTTTCTTTACAAGGAATCTTAAATTAACAGTGTATTGCCCGGTAGGCATTCCCATACTGGCTGCATACTCAATTACAGATTGAAGATTTTTTTCTAAGAACGTTCGCCATTCTTTTTTATCTACGCTTGCTTCTATTTCTGTTTTTGAAAAAACGGGATCTTTTTTTGGAACGGTATCGATTGCATTTATTTTACTATTTGGCTTTGTAATAATTTCAATAACTCCGTCCTTTCCTTTTTCGCCATATTTAGCAATGGCTGACCGGTCTTTCAAAACGTTGATGGATTCGATTGTGTTAGGTTCGATCTTGTTCAGGTCGCCAGTAAACTCTTTGCCATCAACGAAATAAAGAGGTTGACCTTCTCCATCTTGTTTTAGCAATGAGGCATTTTCAGAAAGGCTACTGCTCTGAACAGTTTCTGCTTTAACTTCTTTTATGGTTCTTTCTGGGAATGTTTTCATGTCTTTTACGCCATCAATGGTTGCATCTTTAAAAATCATTACTCCATTAATGGCTTCTTTACCGTATAGCTTAATAGCTTGGGGATCATTCGCCTGATAAACACCAATATTATTGCTTCTTATAACCTTGCCCTTCAGCCTCTCTGCATTAAATTTTTCTCCATTAATAATTATAAGTTGTTTATCTGACTTAGAAATTTTATAGTAGCCATTTATAATTATGTCATCTGGGTGAACTCCCTGAGGTATTGTATCAATAAGTGAAACACGATTTTCTTGGGCAGATGCTGCATATCTTTCAATAGCATCTAATATTTTTTTTGCAACTAATTTTTGATTGGCTTTATCAGTAATAAAGTTCCTGTCTTTTTGATTGGTAATGTAGCCGCACTCGACTAAAATAGCGGGACAAACATTTTTATCTAATACCCAAATGCCTACCTGCCGCCTAATTAAATCTGGTTTAGTGGAATAAATCGAACTTAATTCTTCCTTCATTACAGAACCAAGCAATTCGCTTTGTTGCTGATAGGGTGTATTTTTATTTGATACATATACTTCCATCCCGCTGCCGTCAATGCCGGGTTGAGCAGCCGCTACGTGCAGTGAAATGAACAAATCGGCTTTTTTCTCCTGGGCAAAGTCAACCCGCTTGTGCAAGTCAACAATTTCATCTGAATTTCTGGTTAAAACAATATTGATCTTGTCGTTCACATTTAATTCTTTTATTTGTTTTGCCAGAGAAAGCACTATATCATCTTCATAAGTATTCCCCTCGCTGGCACCTGTTGTAATGCCATTGGCTTGCTTGCCATGACCTGCATCAATAACAACAGTTATAGGCTTTTCAAGAGGAGTGACAGCTGCATTTTTTGTTTTAAAACTAAAGGCAAAAGCAACAAATGCAATCAAGGGTAAAACAAGGATGCGGCTTAAATAACTGATGCGCGGGTTTTGAATTTTTGTAAGCATAAGGATTCGTCTTTTTATGGATGATTGAAAAAAGGGATTGGTGATATGGCTGAACTGGTGCGGATAGCTTGCCTGTAATATCATGGCTGCAAGACTGGCGGTATCGTGTTGCTGAACGGCTTTTTTGTCTGCAATAAATTCGTGAATCATTTGCAATTCTTTACGAATAAGCCAGAAGAAAGGATTGCACCAAAAGAAGATCAGTATTATTTGCAGAAATAATTTATCGAAAGTATGCGCTTCTTTAACGTGTACTAATTCGTGCTGAAATATCTGTTGTCCTGTTGAAGAATGAATGTCAATTTTATCGTTCCAGAAAATGTAGCTAAAAAAGGAGAAAGGTGTGCCCTGTTCTTGCGTAGAAATAAATTTTATGCTGTTTACAAATTGTACACGGTGTGTTTTAACTATGAAATAGATTTTAACAACCGATACAATAAGTGTTGAAAGTATTAATACAGATATTGCCAGGTACCCAAGGCCCAACCATTGTGTTGTTGTCATAGATGGGCGTTGCGTTATGTAAATAGTTTCCATATAATCATCTGCAGATGCAACAACACGCAATAGCTTGATTGCCTGGTTAGGCGCTTCGTTGTAATGATAAAAAGCGATTTGCATTAAAGGCAGTGTTAACGAAAGCGCTACGGCAGCCAGTAAATAAAACCTGTTCCATTGATGGAAGATTTTGTTGCGCAAAGCCACATGATAGTATAAAAACAAAATGCCCGAGCAAACAATAACTTTCAGCAGGTAATAAGCAATTGCTATCATTTTTTTCCTTTTTTAAGTTGTTGTAAAAGTGTTTCCAGGTCTTCAAGGCTGATGTTGTTTTCTTTTACCATAAAAGAAACGGCATCGCTAAACGAACCACCGAAATAACCTTTTACCAAAGTCTTAATACTGGCTTTTGAGTAGGACTCTTTACTGATGAGGGGGTAATATTGATGCTGCCTGCCAAAAACTCTGATGCCAACAAATTCTTTTTCCACTAAAATTTTTAAAATGGTGGCAACAGTATTTTGGTGTGGTTTGGGAGGTGGCAGTGCATCCATGATGTCGCGAATAAACCCTTCTTTTAATTTCCAAACTATTTGCATAACCTGCTCTTCTGCCTTGGTCAATGTTTTCATGCTTTCAAAATTGTAAAAACGAATCTATAACTAATTGTTTAGTTTTACAACTAATTATTTAGTTTTAAAAATAATTGGCTTGGCGCTTGGTCATTCTTACGTTATTTTGCAACAAATAAACAAGCGAATGGCGGAGACAATTATTGATATACAAAATGCCAATATTTATCAAGGTGGTAATTTGATTTTGCAGGATGTAAACCTTACTGTAAACAAAGGTGAGTTCGTTTATTTGGTTGGGAAAACCGGTACAGGTAAGTCCAGTCTTTTAAAAACCCTGTATGGCGAATTGCCTTTAAAGGAAGGACAAGGAACCGTTGTGGGGTACGACCTTCGGAACCTTACCTGGAAAACAGTTCCTTATTTAAGAAGAAACATGGGCGTGATATTCCAGGATTTTCAATTGCTTACAGACAGGAATGTCAACGATAATTTAAAATTTGTTTTGAAGGCCATTGGCTGGAAAGATGAAAAGTTGATGAACGAAAAAATTGCTGATGTGCTTGATAAAGTAGGTCTGCGTTCGAAAGGTTTTAAAATGCCTTTTGAAATGAGCGGTGGTGAGCAGCAAAGAGTTGATATAGCCAGGGCTTTATTAAATTCTCCAAAATTAATACTGGCAGATGAGCCGACAGGAAACCTTGATCCTGAAACCTCGGACGAGATCATGAACCTGCTTATTCATATAGCAAGAGACTATGGAACTTCTGTAGTAATGGCAACTCATGATTACATTGTGATACAAAAATTTCCGGCAAGAATGGTGAAAACAGAAAATGGTAAGATCATAGATAATGCTTCTATTGTTACTATATGATTTCCATACTGATTCCTGTTTATAACACTGCAGTTTTTTCTTTGGCAGAAACAGTTAGCAATCAGTTAAACGAACTTGGTAAAGAAGGAGAAATTATAATTATAGATGATTTCTCTGCTCCATTTTACCGTGATCAAAATAAGGCGGTAGCAACATTGTCCAGGGTAAAATATCTTGAACTGGATGTAAATGCAGGCCGTCAAAAAATTCGGAATTATTTAGCTGAGGAAGCTTGTTTCGAATGGTTACTTTTTTTGGACGGAGATAGTCGTATACTGCAACACGATTTTCTTTCAATTTATTATCAACAGGTAAATAATGGCTGCCAGGTGCTTGTCGGTGGAAGAACCTATCCGGATGACAAACCTTTGTCATGTTCAAAAGTACTTCACTGGAAATACGGAAAAACAAGAGAAGACATTCGTCGCAAAAGGACCGGATTTATGACGAATAACTTTTGCATTCAAAAAAACCTTTTTAAAAGTATTTCCCGCAACCTGCAACTTGATGGGTATGGACATGAAGATACCCTGATGGGTATAAAACTTGAAGAAGCTGGAGCCAAAATTTGTTTAGTGAAAAATGCTGTTTTGCATGATGGGATAGAGGACACAAAAGTTTTCATTAAAAAGACAAACGCTGCATTACATAATCTATTGGCAATCTCCAGCGCTTATGATGCTAAAATTTTGAAAAGACATGTCCGTCTTTTTTACTGGTTTTATACTTTCAAAAAAATTGGATTGGGAAATGCGCTTCTTTTTGCTTACAGAACGATTCAAAAGCCTCTTGAAAAAAATTTATTATCCTGTAATCCTTCCTTAACGGGGTTCGATTTTTATCGCTTAAGCCAGCTTTTTTTAATTGACAAAGGGATTAAATAATTTTTTATAAAAGTTCAGAAGCTTTTCTTCTTCCTTTTGCCAGTTGTAAACTTCTCTTGCACGCAAACAGTTTTGATGTAATTCTTCAAGAAGCGCATCATTATTTAACATGGAATTTATTGTTGTACTTATTACTGAAGCATCAGGTTTATCAATAAGTACAGCAACTTTATGCTCGCTATTAATTTTTGCATATTCAGGAAAATTCATGCTGATTTGTGGCAACCCGGCCTGGATATAATCAAAAAATTTGTTGGCTAAAGAGTAGGTTTGATTCAGTCCCTTTTCCTCAATTAAGTTTATCCCCAAAACGGCATTTTGGGTAATCGGCAGCAAATCATCGGGAGGCAACATACCTTTCAACTCTATTTTTTCAGATACTTTATTTGCAACGATAAGTTCTTTCAGCTTTCCCATAAAATTTCCATCACCACAAATAATCAATTTGTGATTGATGTTTTTCATGGCTGGAATAAGAAATTCAAATCCCCGTGCCTCGTTAACGGCGCCCTGGTATAGCAAATACTTTTCTGCTTGTATAGTTTTACTCAGATTTTTTAGTAGCGGCATGTTTTTAATGATCCCGTAATTTCTTTGATAATTTTTCCGAAACTCTTCTGCTAACCCCTCGCTAACTGTGTAGCCATTATCGAATTTTGGAACAGCAAATTTTTCAATTGCTGTCCATATTCTTTTTATCAATGGTCTTGTACGTACTTCTTTCAACTCGGTGAAGTACTCATGCGCATCATAAATGCGAACAATATTTTTAAACTTTGAAACAAAAAAGCAAGGCAATATGGTGTCCAAATCAATTGCACAAATGCCGTCCATTTTTTTTGTTAGAAGAAAGAAGAAAAGCCGTAGGTTATATTCGGTATAAAACAAAAAACCCTTATTAAAAAAGCATCGTAATCTTTTCTGATGAAATTTTTTTTCTTCAAGTGGGATAGAGGCTTTTAACACTCTGCCTACTAACGTTATTTTGAAACCGGCATCGGCCAGCGACCCACAAATACGGTGCATGCGCTGGTCGTAAGAAAGATCGTTGGTGACAGTAAAGTAGATGTGCTTCAAAAAAATGTTTTTGGAGAAAATGTTTTCAATTAAAATATAATAGCTGGCCTATTCATCAATTTCATTTTGACCGTATAAAGGAATGGCTTTATAAATTTTTTCAATTGTTTCTACCGTTCTTAATCCGTCGTAAGCATTTGCAAAAGATGCATCCGTTTTGTTTAATGCTTTTATTAAATGGTGGTACACTTCGTCGTGTTTACTTATTGACCCTTTATAAGATAAATAATCGTTTGCAGTATTTTGCTTTGCAACGAACTGTAATTCATTTTTGGCCGACTGGTACTGAACTTCGTTTAAATATTCGCCACCAATGTGGATGGTACTGTTTTCAGCTACAATAGTTAAAGCTATTTCATGATTTTTATTGAAAGCATTTACGCTCCAATGCAAGGAGCCAATGCATCCATTCTTCATGGAAAGTGTTGCTACGCCTGTATCTTCAAATTCTACATTGTTTTTGTGGGCAAAGTTTTTTCTCCATCCTTTCGCTTCATCCACTTCCCCAAATAACCCGATCATGGCATCAATATAATGGCTGAATTGCGTATATAAAATTCCTCCATCCGGAAATTGTTTTCCATGCCAGTCTTCAAAGTATTCTTCGGGGCGGTTCCAGATGCAACTCAAGTGAAAGCTGTAGATACGTCCCAGTTTTCCCTGATCCAAAGCTTCTTTCAATTGCATTAAAACCGGATTATAACGGTTTGATTTCACTACAAATAAATTACGACGACAAAACTTCTCTGTTTCTATCATCTGCCATGCAGCGGCCGATGTAATACACAAAGGCTTTTCACACAAAACATGTTTGCCCGCCTGTAAAGATTTTATAGAATGCTCTGCATGATAACCATTGGGCGTGCAAACGGAAATGACATCGATTTCCTTCTCATATTTTAATAAGTCATCAATAGAATAGTATGGGGTGCAATTGTACGCATTGGCTAGTGCATCTGCCCGTGTAGCAATAACATCGCAAACAGCTTTTAGCCTACCCACTTTTTGAATATTTTCTGCGTGTCTTTTCGAAATGCGTCCACAACCAACAATTGCAAATTGATACATGGTCTCAAAAATAATCAGTATAAAATAAAAAAGCTCTCCAAAAAGGAGAGCCCTGAAAGAATTGAAAACTTTTTATGTTAGCTTAAAAATGAGTAATGAGTAGATTAACTATTGTATCCGTTAGCAATAGCAAAGCATTTGTGGCACGCAACTCATTACTCATTGTATTACATATTCATATTGCCCATATCTACACCGCTTTCTGCTTTTGTGTTTTTGCGCTTGAATAAGTTCGCATCAAATTTTCCAAAACGGAAGTTGAAGTTCAAACGGAAAACACGGGCATCTCTTCTTCTTTCAATATCCTGAATAAAGAATGGCGACTCTGAATGTGCGTCATATTTTTTGGTAACAAAAATGTCGTTCACATTTAAAGAAAGTGACGCTTTTTTATCTTTCAAGAAGTCAAATTTAATAGCAGCATCTACACCGTAGTTAGGGCGGATGTAGCCTTGCGACGCTGTGTTGCTTCCACCAAACATACCACCACCATATCCGCGTCCACCACCGCCAGGCGAGGAAACGATTTTCGATTGGTAATCTCCCGAAAGCTGGAACGAAAAGTTTTTGGGTAGTTTAAAGTTGTTGTTGATTTTGATAAAGTAACTCGGAAACTGGTCAGGCGCCGGTTGGTTGTCAATATCAATTTTTGCAGTAAAGAAATTAAGGTTTGTTGTTAAATCCCACCAGTTAGTTATTTTGTTTCTACCTGTTAATTCAAGCCCGGTAATATAGCTTCTGTTTGCATTGATGTAAGTATTCACTACGCCTGTTTTGCTAACGGCCGTATCAATTTTTTGGAAACGGGTAATGAGGTCGTTCGTGTTTTTATAATATAACGATGCGATAAAGTTATCCCTGTTCTGAAATGTTTTTGAATAAGAAAGCTCAAAAGAATTTGTGAATTCGGGGTTTAGTCCGGGATTTCCTACACTTACATTCAGCAAATCGCTGGAATCAATGAAAGGAAAGAGTTGAAAAACATTAGGACGATTGATGCGCCTGCTATAATTGAACTGCAATTCATCAAGGTCAGAGAGTTTTTGAGAAAGAAATACACTCGGAAAAAAGCTGATAGGAAAATTAACGTGGAAGGTTTCATTCTTGGTTGGAATTTCTCCGGTGTAATCCGATCTCTCTGCACGCAGACCTAACTGATAGCCAAAATTCTTGATCTTGCTTGTAAAAGTGGCATACGCTGCATACACATTATCTTTATTGTTATAGATAGTGTTTTGAGAGGTAGGAACTAATTCTCCATTTGCAGATTGTGTATAAAACTGATTGTAACTGTTGTTTTTTCTAATAGAAGCTCTGACACCCAGTTCAATTTTTGCATTGGCAGAAATAGGATTTGCATAGTCAGATTGCATGATTAAGTTTTCATTGCTGCCGCCACCATTCTGAATTTGCCTGTAGGTTCTGTCAAACACTTTACCGGGCATTGCGTAATAGTCTGTATTGGTATTATTTTCATTAGTGTTCGATCCTTTTGTATAAGTGGCATCAGCAGTAAGTTCGTGGCCAGTTTTCGGAAAGTTGTGTTTGTAACTCATTTGGGCCCCGCTGTTGCGAAAGTTAAAGCTGGAGTTGGATATTCTGTTTTGATATAATTGTGCGTAAGTATTTCCGTTATTCGCAACTGAATCAGAAAAGATATCGCTGTTCATGTCAGGCGACATTTTGCCACGGGCCAAAGTTCCGTTAATGGTTAGTGTATTTCTGTTGTCAATGAAATAATCAAATCCTGCACGGCCAAATCCAAACTGCCCAACACCGCCAGAATTATCTGTTTGTTGAAAAAGAGTAGAGGTGCCGTCAGCGTTTTTATTAATGCGGTCGGTAGTACCATTGCTTATAGATTTTCGCTGAAAATAATTACCGCTGGCAAAAAAGTTAACCTTGTTCTGGCGAACATTAATATCTGCGCCGCCGCCAACTCTGCCTCTCGAGTCTGCATTAATTCTCACGTTACCGCTATAACCCACTCTTCTGTTCTTTTTCATTACAATATTCAAAATGCCGGCTGTGCCACCCGATGCATCAAACTTTGCTGACGGGTTGGTAATCACTTCTACGCTTTCAATGGCGTCTGCCGGAATTTGGTCCAGTGTAAGATTGGTTGGGCGGCCATCTACAAAAATCTGTGGTGCTGTATTTCTCAATGTTACATTGCCATCAATATCTACGTTTACGGAAGGAACATTTTTCATCACATCAACCGCTGTTCCGCCTGCGGTAGTAATATTTTTTTCTACATTGAAAATTTTGCGGTCAATGCCCATTTGTAAAATAGGTTTAGATGCGGTGACAGTTACGTTTCCTAAAACTTTATCATCTATTTGTAGCTTAATGTTTCCAAGGTCTTTATCCAAAGCCCCAAGCATGGCTGATGGGTCTGATGCAGCATTCCTGTTAGGCATTTCAAAAGCTACGGGTAAGTCCTGCTGCTTGTATCCAATACCGGTAATGCGCAATTTATATTTACCAAACACAGGTATATTTTCCAGGCTAAAGTCTCCGTCTTTGCTGGTAAGCATGCCGCCAACAATCACTTCCCTTGGTTTTTTTGTAGCCGAATCTAATTTGTTGGTAACAAGTGTTACCGAAACAGCTTCAATTCCTTTATTTGAAGCATCCACAATTTTACCGTAAAAACGGCCGGTCGGTGCCTGCCCGTTGCCACGCCTCTGTCCTGCAGGAAATTGTGCCAAAGCATGAAATGTTGTGAAGCCTAAAAGCACGAAAGCCAGAATTTTTCTCATGTATGTTTATTTTGCGCTGCAAAGGTATGCTACTGCAACTGCCTCTTATTTCCTGTTAACCTTATTTAACAATAAACAGTATAAATGGTTGTAAACAATTTTTAGCGGTAGCCGTTTAAAGTGGCTAAGTGTGTTGTGTATGATCAGGTGTGAAGCTTAATTACATGATATTATAAAGGTAGCAGGGAAAACGGGCTGGACTTTTTCTCTTCAGCTTCTTAACTACAGCAAAAAGCCGTCACAGTTAAACTATGACGGCTTTGGGTGACTGACCGGGTTCGAACCGGCGACCCTCAGAACCACAATCTGATGCTCTAACCAGCTGAGCTACAATCACCGTTTGGGTTGGCAAAAATAATGAAATGAAGTTGAATTTTTGTGTGCTCCTTTTCAAAAAAATTAAAACAAATCTTGCTTCTCATAGAAAAGATAAGCAACAGCCTCAAATCTGGTACAATTAGTGACCATTGAATAATTTAGGCAAGGTTAATAGATGGTTTGCATTCAACATTAATAATTTCCGCCTGTCAAAAACGTTTGTTAAAGGGATAAACAATACTTTCAAAGCATTTTTTTTAGACTAAATTTGGTTCTATGCCCAAGGCAATAAAATACATGTTAGATATGAAAAGACTACCGATTCTGGTTGTGATGTTGATAGCCGGGATTTTCCTTGCATTCAAAACTATGGGAACTACCCACAATTCAATTCCTCCTTCCAAGTACGAAAAAATTTTACAGATTGTTGGTGAAATTCTTACACAGGGCCATTATAGTCCAAAAGACATTAACGACGATTTTTCAAAGAAAGTTTACAATAAGTATTTCGAAGAACTGGATCCGGATAAGAATATTTTTATGCAAAGCGATTTGGTAGCCTTGGATAAATATTCCACTAAGCTCGATGATGAGATTAAAGGTGCGCCGGTTCAATTTTTTCTGGAAGCAGGAAAATTGTTCAATAAAAGGGCAGAAGAAGCGGCCGCTATTTATAAAGATGTGCTGTCAAAGCCATTTGACTTTTCGGTGGACGAATCTATTGTGACCGACCCTAAAAAAACAACATTTGCCGCTTCTCCTGCAGAGCGCCGTGAAGAGTGGCGCAAGCGTTTGAAATATTTAACGCTGCAGCGTTTTGTTGATTTGCAGGAGGCCAGACAAAGCAACAAAGGCAAAGAAGGCTTTGTGGTAAAAACTGATGCGCAGTTGGAAAAAGAAGCCAGAGACAAGGTGAAAACAGCCATGGATAGAATTTTTGAACGTTACCGTTTAAAGTTCAATGATGATGAAAAGTTTAGCGCTTATGTGAATACCATTACGTCTATGATGGACCCGTACACAGAGTTTTTCCCTCCTGTTGATAAAAGATATTTTGATGAACAACTGAGCGGTTCTTTCTACGGAATAGGTGCGCAATTGACTTATGAAGAAGGTAATATTAAAATTGCCAGCGTGTTGCCCGGCGGCCCGGCTCAAAAGTCGGAAGCGATAGAAGCCGGTGATATTATTGCGAAAGTTGCCCAGGGGAAAGGAACTCCTGTTGACTTAACCGGCTACGACGTTACAGATGCAGTAAAAGTTATTCGCGGACAAAAAGGAACTGAAGTAGTGTTGACACTGAGAAAAAAAGACGGTACTTTAAAAACTGTTTCATTAATAAGAGACAAAATTGTTCAGGACGAAAGCTATGTAAGAAGCGCCGTGATTGACCAGGGCACTTCTAAGATCGGTTATATTTTTCTTCCTGAGTTTTACGCCAACTTCGACGATCCAAACGACCCACACCGTAGCTCGGTTGATGTAGCAAAAGAAGTTCAAAAATTGAAAGACGATAAGGTTGATGGTATTGTCATTGACCTGCGTAATAATGGTGGTGGCTCTTTGTATGATGTCATTCAAATTGCCGGCTTGTTTATCGACCAGGGCCCTGTTGTACAGGTAAAAGATCGTGAAGGGCAACCACAGGTAATGCGTGATAAAGATGGTGGTGTTTTATACGATGGCCCGCTGGCTGTTATGGTAAACGAATTCAGCGCTTCTGCGTCAGAGATTTTTGCTGCTGCTATACAGGACTACGGCCGTGGTGTGATCATTGGCAGCACCAGCACGTATGGCAAAGGAACAGTGCAGCGTCCTATTGGCCTCGATCCTTCCTCAAATTTCTTATCTACCAATTCAGACCTGGGTTCGTTGAAGTTAACCCTGCAAAAATTTTATCGCATAAGTGGTGGTTCTACCCAGTTAAAGGGTGTAATTCCGGATGTAGTCATTCCGGATTACTATGAATATTTAAAGATGAGAGAAAGAGATAATACAAATGCTTTGCCCTGGGATGAAGTAACAAAGGCACAGTATAAAGTTTGGCAGCCTGGCTACGACCTTCAGACCATAAAAAATCTTGGCAGTGCAAGAATTGCAAATGATTCTGTTTTTCAACTGATCAGGAAAGAGACAGATCTTTTAGCTAAACAGGATGACAAAGAATATCCTCTGCAAATAGATCAGTTCAAAAAAGAACAAAAAGTTACCCGTGATGCTGTGAAGGAAATTGAAAAGCTCGTAAAAATGGATAAAGCCATGCAGGTTTCTTTCTTAGAGCAGGATAAGCAACGGTATGTATCGGCAGATAAGGATAAAACAGAACGTTACAAGCTATGGTTGAATAATGTAAGTAAAGATGTGTATGTCAATCAGGCTGTAAAAGTATTGGATGATATGGTAAACCAATACAACCTTGCTAAGGCAAAAGGCACGGTAAAAACTTTCTAAAAAAAGAATTTTTATAATTAAAAACCATCCCTTAAGCCGGGATGGTTTTTTGTTGCAGGTACCTTTCTAATAAAATGTTTTTGTGGTGCAGAACGTGACCAACAATAATATAACCGATAGCTTTTACATAAACCGATTTACCATTGGCAATACCAGTTTCATTTAACTGTTCCTCGTCAAACGAACGAAACAACTGGGCTGAAGATTTCTGAACAGATTGCAGTTCATCTATCAGATCTTCTTTCGTTCTTCTGCTTGCTTTAGAAGCTGTTGCGTATGAATTTTCGTCAAAGCCAGGCAACGAAGTTTCATCTTTCCTGGCAAAGCATAAAGCCCTGTAACAAAAAATACGCTCCGTATCGATAATATGCTGCACTACTTCCTTAATGGTCCATTTGCCTTCGGCATAGCGGTAATCCCATTTGTCGGCAGGAATTTGAGACAACGTAGCTATTAAATCAGTTTGATGCTTTTGAAAAGCCTGGTTCAGGTCACTTTCATTAACCAGGTTTATATATTTGTGATAATATTCGGGCACTCTTGAAAGTTCAACATTTGCCATAACAGTTATTTTAATGAAGAAATAGGTTTACTTTTTATCTGGCTTTCATTGAACGGATTTAGCTTGTATAAATCCTTTTATCTAAAGGACTTTACAAAGCACTGAATCAAGAAATAAAAAACTCCCGCGATAACGGGAGTTTAAAATTAGCAACAAATATTTTATGCTCTTTTAGCTTTCTTTACTTTCATTTTTGTTTTTACAGGTTGTGGCTTGTTGCCTTCATTTGTAAGCGCTTCAGCCATTTTAGCGGCTTCGTAAACATTTACTAATCCACCGCTTTTGCAAAGGTCAGATAAGCTTACTTCTTTGTCAGTGCCGGGTTCCTGTGCTTTTATAGACGGGGCCACTGCACTTTTTTCAATTACTGTTTTTACTTGCTGTGGTGTAAGGGTGGGGTAGTACTCTAAAAGAAACGCTGCTACGCCAGCTGTTACCGGGGAAGCCATACTTGTACCAGACGCATTGCCATAAGTATTGCCACCCGGAACTGATGAATAAATATTTACACCGGGAGCAAAAACGTCAACTTCTTTTTTGCCGTAATTGGAAAAAGATGCTACCAGTCCACCGTTAGCAGGGTCGCCACTAGCGCCAACTGTGATCCAGTTTGTAACCTTTTCGCCGTTCATTAAAATTGGTTCGGGGAAATGAGGCATTGTATCAACCAGGGTAGCTTCATTGCCTGCTGCCGCTACCAGTAAAACACCTTTGCTTTCGGCATATTTCACAGCATCATCAACCCACTGTTTTTGCGGGGAGAAATATTTTCCAAAACTCATATTGATCACTTTGGCGCCATTATCAACGGCATAGCGAATAGCCAGCGCAATATCTTTATCATGCTCATCGCCATCGGGCACGGCACGAACCATCATAATGCGAACGTTATCGGCAATTCCGTCAATGCCTTTCCCGTTGTTGCGAACACCGGCAATAATGCCAGAAACGTGAGTGCCATGAAAAGGCGTTCCGGCCATAATATCGTTGTTGCCGTAAAAACGATCATTGATGTCGTTTTCATTATCCTTTACAATCTCTCCGCGATAATCTTCCGGCGCTGTTTCTGCAGCTTCGGCCTTGCGTATATCGCCTTCCAAGCCTTCTAAAATCTGCGCATTGGTAATGTCGTAATTGCCATTGTTGTTTTCGCAAATATTCAGGATGATGTTTCTCGTCACTACTGCATCAGGGTTTGTTGGCTTATAACTTTTAAGGTCGTTGCCGTTATATTCTTCTTTCTTCAAATCAACTTTAATAATAGAGTCGCCTTTTTTTAAGGAAGGATATAATTTTTTGATGAAGAAAAGTTCATTCTGGTCTACCCCTTTATTTACATCTGTTTTAGCTCTTAACCAGGTTTTATACAATTCCTGGTCTTCCTTGCTGAGGGTAGAAGGGTCTTTTACATTTTCAAAACGTTCTTTATTGGCATGATATACACGGGCAGCCTCATAAGAATCTTCTTTCACATTCCTGCCATCGCGGCCACCTAAAAAGTTCCAGCCATGTACATCATCCACATAACCATTGCCATCATCGTCAATGCCATTGCCAGGAATTTCTTTAGGATTTGTCCACAGGATAGGTTTCAAATCTTCATGAGTTGTATCAATGCCAGAATCAATAACAGCTACCACAACTGTCTGGCTTTTTTTACCTTTTACCAGTTGATAAGCTTTATCGAGGCTGATGCCATAATAACCATTTTGCTGGAGGTCTTCCAAATGCCAGCCGTGAGGCGGAGGGGCAGATTTTTTCGAGCTTTGAGCGAAAGAAGATAAGCAAATACCCGCAACCAAAGTCGTCAGTACGGATTTCTTAAGTGTGTCAATCATGTGCTATTATTTAAATAAAATTGAGTAATGGTAAAAATAATCAAACCACTTATAACAAGTTGTCAAAAACAGGACAAGTGGTTTGCCGGAAATTGTTAAAACCTTTTTGTGGCATGGTGGCAAAGGTTAATATGGAATCAATAAACCCAACCTCTTGTAAGGTTCTTTAAGCAAAAAAGTTCTCAGCATGTGAAGGCTGAGAACTTTTATTTTATAAATCAGGTAGTTGTAGCCTGTTCGGAGGCAGTGTTATTTAAGCACAGCCTTAAAAAATTATCAATTCAACTCTTCTGTCTTTTGGATTTTCTTTTTCGCCATCTGAAGGATTGATTGGCTTAGTTGAACCATAGCCTATTGACGTAATGCGGCTGGCGCTAATAGATTTCGAAATAAAATAGTCCTTTACACTATCGGCACGTTTTTGGGAAAGCTTCATATTGTTCTCGCTATTAGCACCGGAGGTATGCCCTTCAATTTTTATATTGAGTGTCGGATTATTTTTTAAAATCTCTATTACTTCATCCAATTCTTTATAAGAAGATGGTGATAGCTCTGCTTTAGCAAATTCAAATTGTATTTGTCTTGCGGCTTGTGCTACCTTTTCTTTTTCTTCTTTTGTGATTTGCGGGCAGCCATGATTTTCCTTTGTTCCTGCTAGTGTAGGGCATTGGTCCTCATCATCATTTACGCCATCATTGTCAGTGTCAGGAATGGGACAGCCATGATATTTTTTTGATCCAGCAACATCCGGGCATTGATCTTCTTTATCATTTATGCCGTCGTTATCTCTGTCCAATATGGGGCAACCTTTATTTTGTAAAGTACCGGCTATGTCAGGGCATTGATCATCTTTATCTGCTATGCCATCGCCATCCGTGTCAGGACAGCCATGCGTTAAAGCAGAGCCGGCCAGGGAGGGACAGCCATCTTTTTCATCTGGAACACCATCGCCATCCGTGTCTTTTACAGCTACTTCTTTTTTCGCATTCCGATTGCCCAAAAATATTCCAAGGCTGGCACCTATCGTTTGAAATTTAAATGACTGGCCATTAGCGCTGTAAAAGCCTGATAATCCCTTGCTGTAATTCGCTGTAAGAAAAACTCTTCCGAACTCGAAACCGGCCAGCGCATTAGCTGCAAAATGCAATGTTTTAAACTGCGCTTCTCCTTTGCCCACAGGCAAATCGTTGTTGTCAGTTAATTTGTATTCATAACTTATGTCGGCATTGCTTTGTTGCTGGTAAACTTTTACGGTAGTTAAATTGGTTTTACCATTATAAAACAACGAAGCCTGCACGCCTCCACCAATAATGAATTTTGTTTTTCCTTTTAAAGGCAATTTATAAACTAGATTAATTGGCGCATCTATATAATTGACACTTAAATCCGTTGTTGCATTGAACAAGGCTTTTTTATCAGTAAGATCAATATTACTGGTATCAAAATGCTGCAAAGTCTTTGTTCCTCTTTGCGAGTAAATGATGCCGGTTTGGAAAAAAAACGTTTGTTGCTTATTGATGGGAAGATTGGCCAGAAAACCAATCTTTATTCCCGATTTGTTTGTTCCATTTTTGGAAACAGTGTCAGGAAACAAGGTAAATGCCGGACTTACAGATGTGGTTTGCAGACCACCAATAATAGCAACAGAGAACTGTGCTTTTACAGCAGAACTTAAAAACAGTCCTGCCAAATACAGAATAGACTTTCTCATAGGACAATAAATGAATCGGCGACAAGATATAGACAAATTCTTACAAGTCAAACTTAATGCCTTGAGCCAAAGGTAAACTGGTACTATAATTTATTGTATTAGTTTGCCTGCGCATATAAATTCGCCAGGCATCGGAACCGCTTTCCCTACCGCCGCCGGTTTCTTTTTCTCCGCCAAAAGCACCGCCAATTTCAGCACCCGAAGTGCCGATGTTTACATTGGCAATACCACAGTCGCTGCCCTGGGAAGAAAGAAACTGTTCTGCTTCCCTTAAATTAAGTGTCATAATTGAAGATGACAATCCTTGTGGAACACCATTTTGAATGGCAATAGCATCGTCAAATGTTTTGTATTTGAGCAGGTATAAAATTGGCGCAAATGTTTCGTGCTGCACAATTTCAAAGTGAGGCTGCGCCTCAGCTACACAAGGCTTTACATAACAGCCGCTTTCATAACCATCGCCTTTTAATACGCCACCTTCCACTACAAAAATTCCACCTTCGGCTTTGCATTTTTCTATGGCTGCCAAATAAGAAGTAACTGCATCTTTATCAATCAACGGGCCCACATGATTTTTTTCATCCAACGGGTCTCCAATGCGTAGCTGTTTATATGCGTTCACTAATTTTTCCTTGAAGTTGTCATATACGTCTTCATGAATGATCAGGCGGCGTGTAGTGGTGCAGCGTTGCCCCGCTGTACCTACAGCACCAAACAAACAACCCACGAGGCTCATGTCTAAATCGGCATCTTTTGAAATAATAATGGCGTTGTTGCCACCTAATTCTAAAAGTGATCGTCCTAATCTTGCACCTACCGCAGCGCCAACGGCTTTACCCATGCGGGTAGAACCAGTTGCAGAAATTAATGGAATGCGTTTATCATTGGCCATTTTTTCGCCCAAATCTCTTTCACCAATTAAAAGTGTACTCACGCCTTCGGGAACGTTGTTTTGTTTAAAAACCTCTGCAATAATATTTTGACAGGCAATGCCGCAAAGTGGTGTTTTTTCTGATGGCTTCCACAAAACCACATCGCCACAAACCCAGGCCAGTGAAGCGTTCCAGCTCCATACTGCCACAGGAAAATTAAATGCAGAGATCACACCTACTATTCCTAATGGATGCCATTGCTCGTACATTCTGTGGCCGGGACGTTCGCTGTGCATGGTCAGTCCGTGAAGCTGCCTTGACAGGCCTACGGCAAAATCGCAGATGTCGATCATTTCCTGTACTTCACCATAACCTTCCTGCAGGCTTTTACCCATTTCGTAAGAAACCAGTTTACCCAAAGCCTCCTTATTTTTCCTCAGTGCTTCGGCCACTTGCCGCACAATATCTCCACGTTTGGGTGAAGGCCACATGCGCCATTGCACAAACGCTTCTTGGGCTGTGGCAATAGCCTGCTCGTATGATTGGTCGTCAGCACAAACAACACCCGCAATTTTTTTTCCGTCAACAGGAGAAAAGGACGTAATACTCTTTCCATTACTTTTGATCCATTGCGCACCTGTAGAACTGCCCTGGTTATTTTCCGTAATTCCTAATTGTTTCAATATGTCAAGCATGATCGTTTATTTTGATAAAGATATTTTGATTCCGCCCATTAACCATCTTCCCGGCATTTGAGCGCCTAAAAGATCAGCATAATTTTTATCGAAAAGATTATCGGCCTCTGCAAAAACACTTAAACTGTTTTTAATAACGACGCCTTCTGCTTTGGCATTCAAAACAAAATAATCTTTCGAAACCTTTGCAATGTTGGCCGATGAAAGTTGCGCTTGTCGGTCTTTGTATAATCCATTTACACTTACACAAAACCATTGGTTGCGGTATTCTACACTGAAATTGGCCAAATACTTTGCATGTGATGAAATATAAAGAGAAGGTGTGGCATCACTGCTTTTACTATTCAGCCATACAAAGCCAATTGTGACCCAAAATTGTTGTTTTTCACTAAAATTTTTTGTGTATTGAATATCGGCTTCGGTACCGGTGGTTGTTACTTTAGAAATATTTTTTGCAAGTGCATAGGAACCCGTAGGAATTAGATTTCCGTTGTGTGGAATTTGATTGTAAGGTGTAGTAACGTAATCGATCAAGTCTGTATGATAGCGTTGAAAGAACGTTGCTGATAGTTTTAAACTAGTTGCAATAAAAACATCAGCACCTGCTTCGTAGCTCAAGGAACGCTCAGGTTCCAAATCAGGATTGCCTAATCTGCCGCTTGTTACCAATGCCTTGTTGTAATTGTTGAATCGTTCGGTAAAGTCAGCATCACGTATAGTTTTCCCTGCGCTTCCTCTAAGTTGAAATTTATTACCGCGATATGAAAGGTTTATTTGAGGAACAAACTCCCATCCACTTTTCTCATTCCATTCCATACGGGCTGCAGGAGCAACCAAAAAGCTTTCACCCAATTGCTGGTTTACAATAGCAAAAGCTGCAGCCTGTTTTACATTATGCTTGCCTCTGTCGTTAGAACTGATTTTTTTATCAATGAATTGAAGACCGGAAACAAGAGTTGTTTTTGAGTGCAGCTTTTTTTCATCCGTTATGGAAGCCTGCAATAAATTGCTCCGGCTTTGGTTAGCTGCGGAAGCAGAGTTAAATGCATAGCGATCATCTAATTTTTTATAACCTGCACTCAGATGTATAATATCTTTTTCGGAATGGTAAGTTAACTGCAATTGATTCCACAATGTTTTTACTCTCTCATCAGCGGTGTCGGAAGTAAAGCTTGTGTAAAAATTTTGTGCAGCAAATTTCCTATCGTCATAAGAAGTACGTAAAGCCAACTGCCAGTGTTCATCAAAAAAATGACTGACAGAAACAGAAGCGGTATTGTTATGAAAAAAGCCTTTGGTACCTCTCTGTTGTTGCCCATCTGCATTGTTGGTAAGAATGCCCAAGCCGACAGATGTTTTGCCATTGCTGATAAAACCTCCGGCGTTCGCATTGAGTAACCCATATTCTCCACCTGTAATTTGTGCTACTGCATTTGATTTTTTTATTCCCTGGTGCGATGCAAATGTTTTGGTGATGATATTAATTACGCCACCTACAGCTTCCGATCCGTAAATAGCAGAAGAAGCGCCTTTTAAAACTTCGATCCTGTCAATTTCTGCCGGGGCAATAGGAATGTAACTGGTAAAATGGCCCGAGTTAGGATCGTTCAAACGAACGCCATCTAAAATTACCAGCACCTGCTGAAACGTGCCGCCACGCAAAACAAAATCGCTTTGTGAGCCCATTGGTCCGCGGGCCTGCACTTCCACACCAGGAAGGTAACGTAATAATTCATCAACAGAATTCACCGGCAAATCATAAAAACGTTCGCCTTTAATGATAAGAAGATTGCGGCCGGTCTTTGAAATTTTTTCTGGTGTTAAAGATGCAGTGATGGTTACCGGATCAAGATCAGCAATGTTTGATTCAGTGCGGTCATTAAGATGCTGTTGTAAATTTTCCTGTGCAGCTAATTTTAAACTACCTAAAAATAAAAATCCGGAGAATGCTGTGGCAATCCATCTTTTCATATCCTGTTTTTAATTGGGCGCAAAAATAGGATACAAACCGGATGACCATTAATAGGATTCAGAATCGTTCGGAAAACTGTTCGATTTTACATCGTCGATATATTGCTGAACTGCTTTAGTAGCTTGTTCATGAATATTCAAATACTGTCGTAAAAAACGGGGTTTGAATTCGGTGTTAATGCCCAACATGTCGTGCATAACCAGTACTTGCCCATCACAGTATTTGCCGGCGCCAATGCCAATGGTAGGTATCTGCAGGTTTTCTGAAACTTCTTTGGCTAATGCAGCTGGAATTTTTTCCAGCACCAAAGCAAAGCAGCCTGTTTCCTCAAGCAACTTAGCATCTTTTCGTAGCTTGTTAGCCTCTTCTTCTTCTTTTGCACGAACATTGTACGTGCCAAACTTGTAAATGGATTGTGGCGTCAATCCAAGATGCGCCATTACCGGAATACCAGCGCCAATAATTTTTCTTACAGATTCCAGCACTTCTTCACCGCCTTCCAGCTTAATGGCATGTGCGCCGGTTTCTTTCATAATGCGAACGGCAGAAGCTAAAGCAATGTCGCTGTTTGACTGGTAGGAGCCAAACGGCAAATCTACTACCACAAGGCAACGCTTTGCACCGCGAATAACAGAGGAAGCATGATAGATCATTTGATCCAGTGTAATGGGCAAAGTTGTTTCGTGGCCGGCCATTACATTCGATGCCGAATCGCCAACAAGAAGAACGTCAATGCCTGCAGCATCAAACAAACCGGCGAAAGAAAAATCATAAGCGGTAAGCATCGAAATTTTTTGTCCTGATGCTTTCATTTTTTGTAGTGTATGCGTGGTGATGCGTTTTACTTCCGGCGTATTGGCGCTCATGTAAAAAAATTGAAAAGGCAAGTTAGGGATTTATGAGTTATGCAAGCTGCAAGTTGAAGTACTATAAGCCGTGAGCCAGGAGTTTTGTGACTATGCATACTAACAGTACTATTGATCACGCAGCTCTCAGCTACCAGCTCAAAGCTTGTTCAGTAGATGTCACTTGGTCTAATTTTTGGATAACTCTATGCGGTTCGACCGTATTATGAGCAGGTTATTAATTATTTCAAACAGATTGCCCTTTGCTATAGAAAAGACCGACGAGGAAATTGTGGTAAGGCAAAGTTCCGGCGGATTGGTGTCCGCTATTAAAAGCTATTTTGAACAGAAAAACGTTGACTCGCAGGTATATTCAGAAAAGATTTGGGTGGGTAGTATGGATGCTACAGAAGAGGATTGGCAACAGGCGCAACAGACGAACGCAATAGATACCGACTTCAAAATCATTCCTGTTTTTCCCGAAAAAGAAACTTACGAGAATTATTATAACGGTTTTTCAAATTCCACATTGTGGCCTCTTTTCCACTATTTCCCTTCGCTTGTGGAAAATAGAAAAGAATATTTCGATGCATACAAAAAAATTAACCAGCTTTTTGCTGACAGGCTTTTGCAAATTATAGAGCCCGGCGATGTGATTTGGGTGCAGGATTACCAGCTTATGTTATTGCCGCAAATGCTGCGTCAAAAAGTGCCCGATGCGACAATCGGTTTTTTTCTTCACATACCATTTCCTTCGTATGAAATATTCAGAATGATGCCCACAGATTGGAAACGTGCCATATTGGAAGGTGTATTAGGGGCCGATCTTGTAGGTTTTCATACGCATGATTATGTGCAGCATTTTATTCAATCGGCTAAAATGGTTTTGAAAGTAGAAAGCCAGTTTAATAACATACAATATAAAGACCGCTTAATAAAAACCGATTTGTTTCCTATCGGTATTGATTATCAAAAATTCAGAGATGCCTGTATAGATGAAGCGGTTGTTGGCATTGCCACTGATCTTGAAGAAAAATTTTACAATCAGAAAATTATTTTTTCTGTGGACAGGCTTGATTATACAAAGGGTTTGAATTATCGACTGGATGGCTATGAACAATTTCTTACGGATTATCCAGAATGGCGGGAGAAAGTTGTTTTTATTTTCAATGTAATTCCTTCCCGTGATGCTATTCAAACTTATAGCGACAGCAAAGGGAAAATTGAAGAAAAAGTAAGCATGATCAATGGAAAGTTTTCTACCATTCACTGGCAGCCGCTGATCTATCGCTATAATCATTTGACATTTGAAGAACTTTGCGCTTTGTACCAGGTGGCAGATGTGGCGTTGATAACGCCGCTGCGTGACGGCATGAACCTGGTGGCTAAAGAGTATATTGCCAGTTGTATTGATAAAGGTGTTTTAGTTTTGAGTGAACTTACAGGTGCCGCTAACGAATTAAGCGAAGCGCTGCTGGTGAATCCAACTGATATAGACGAAGTGGCCAGGGCCATTGACACAGCATTGGAAATGCCTTTGATAGAACAGCGTTCCCGTTTATCTTACATGCAAAGGCGCATCGCTAATTATGATGTGCTGAAATGGATGGCTGAATTTTTGGAAAACCTTATTGAAACAAAAAAAGAACAGGAGTCGGTAAAAGTGAATTTATTAAAGGAACCCACAATTGAAAAGATACAGGACGATTTTAACAAGGCAGCAAAACGTTGCGTATTACTTGATTACGATGGCACCTTAGCGCCATATCAAAAAATTCCTTCTCTTGCTACGCCCAGTGACGAGTTGTTACAACTGTTGAAAGAATTAACGAACGATGCCGCAAATGAAATTGTTATTATCAGCGGGAGAGATGCGCCAACCCTTGATAAATGGTTGGGTCATTTGCCATTGACACTTGTAGCCGAACATGGCGCCAGCGTCAAATACAAAAATGAAGAATGGAAAGATCAGGTAACTTTTACTTCCGATTGGAAGGAGCAAATAAGGCCGTTGATGCAATTGTTTGTTGACCGTTGTGCCGGTTCTTTTATTGAAGAGAAAAAAAGCACACTTGCCTGGCATTACCGTAATACACATCCCGAACTTGGCTTTTCAAGATCAAGACAATTACGTAACAGTTTACTGCAGTTGATAACCAACACTTCACTGCAGGTAATTGACGGCAACAAAGTGTTGGAAGTAAGAATGATTGGTGTAGACAAGGGCATTACTGCCACCAATATTTTAAACAACCTCAATCCGGATTTTGTGTTATGCATTGGTGATGACACAACCGATGAAGATATGTTTCGGTTGCTGCGCAATTCGGGTTATACTATAAAAATTGGCCGTGGCAACACGGCAGCGCAATATACCATTATGTCGCAGCGGGATGTATTTCCTTTCCTTAGAAGGTTTTTGGAATCTGCCAAACAGGAAGCTTATACTTATTCTTAGTTCGAATGGCTTTATATGGTAGCGAACTTGCCGAAACATTATCTTGCTTTCGTTGCGTCGCACTCTTGTACTTTTTGTATTACTACTCAGCATAAGCGAAGCACCTAACAAAGTGATGCGAGCCTCCAGGTTCAGTATAGTTAATGCATTTCAAAAACCTGTAACATTTATAAATTCTTCAACAGCAGAAACAATATTATTTTAGCCTTGTTATGGCTACATTGTTTACCAACATTCAAACCTTAGTTAACGTAAGAGAAGAGTATCATTTACTTCGTGGTAAAGAATTGGCTGATCTTCCCTGCATAGATAATGCTTACCTGGTTGTGGAAGATGAAGTGATAACAGACTATGGACGAATGCAGGATTTGAAATTTAAAACTTCTGATTTTCAATTTCACGAAGATGTCACGGGTAAATTAGTATTGCCATCCTGGTGCGATAGTCACACACATTTAGTTTTTGCCGGAAGCAGGGAGAATGAATTTGTTGATAAAATCACTGGCTTGTCTTATGCAGAAATAGCAGCAAAAGGCGGCGGTATTTTAAATTCTGCAAAAAAACTGAATGAAACTTGTGAAGATGAATTATTTCATCAATCGCATAAACGGTTAATGGAAGTAATAAAGTTGGGCACGGGAGCTATCGAAATAAAAAGCGGTTATGGCTTAACGCTGGAAGGAGAATTAAAAATGCTTCGTGTAATAAAACGATTGAAAGAGTCTTCTAAAGTTTTGATCAAGGCAACATTTTTAGGTGCTCATACTTTTCCGCAGGAGTATAAAAATAACAGGAACGGCTATATTCAATTGATCATTGAAAAAATGTTACCTGCTATTGCAAAAGAAAATTTAGCCGATTACATTGATGTGTTTTGCGAAGAAGGGTTTTTTTCTCCCCAGGAAACAGAAACGATTTGTCTTGCAGGAAGATCCTATGGATTGAAACCTAAAATACATGCTAACCAATTGCATGCTTCGGGTGGTGTGCAGGCAGGCGTTAGGCTGAATGCCATTTCGGTAGATCATTTGGAAACCATGGATGACGATGCAGTGGCAACATTATCTCATTCATCTACCATTGGCACTTTGTTGCCCTCGGCCGCTTTCTTTTTACGTATGCCTTACCAGCCTGCAAGAAAATTGATCGATAGTAATTGTGCCATTGCATTGGCCTCAGATTTTAACCCGGGTTCTTCTCCTTCAGGCAATATGAATTTTGTAGTAGCACTTAGCTGCATTCAAATGCGGATGTTGCCACAGGAAGCTATCAACGCTGCTACAATTAACGGAGCGTATGCCATGGAAGTGGAAAAGGAAGCCGGCAGCATTGGTAAAGGCAAAAAGGCTAATCTTATTATCACAAAGCAAATTCCTTCGCTTACTTATTTGCCATACGCATTTGGCAGTAATTTGATTGAGAAAGTGATGCTGGCAGGAGCGTGGGTTCAATAATTTACTTCTGCACTTATTTGCCTGAAATAAAAGAATGTTCAATAGCCAATTTGCAATGCTCAATTGTGCCATAACTTACAGAAAAATGATTTCTCAAAAGTTTAAAATGGAGCATCGCATACTGAGCATTTTCTTAAACACCACTTCAATTAGGTTGATTGCACACCAATCATTGTTTTTCCATAATTTCATTGTGTATGTCAATAGAACTTTTGCTGATCATTTTATGCGGATTGGTTGTGTTGTCTTATTTTTTTTCTATCATCAGCCAGCACATTAAAATCCCTTCAGTATTGCTCCTTTTGTTTGCCGGCATCGGTTTCAGGCTGATTGCTCAGGCCTATCAATTTTCAATATTCATCCCAACATCTATTGTGCAGGGGCTTGGAGTAGTAGGTTTAATTATGATAGTTTTAGAAGCAGGGCTTGATCTGAAAATAACAAGAGATAAAGTTTCATTGATTCGCAGCTCTTTTCTTTCTGCTCTTATCATCCTCGTGGTTTCTACTGTAGCCATTACATTTATTTTGCGCTTTTGGTTGCAGGAAGATATAACCCGTTGCATTGTATATGCCTTGCCGCTTTCTATTATGAGCAGTTCTATCACGCTGCCCAGTATTCATCCTTTAACCGCTAGAAAGAAAGAATTCTTGGTATACGAGGCGTCTTTCTCCGATATACTCGGCATTCTTTTTTTTAATTATTTCACTGCTAGAGAAATTCTTACCGCCAGATCAATAGGCTTGTTTGGATTTAATATCATCGTTTCTGTTATTCTTTCTCTTGTCATTTCATTTCTCTTGTTTTTAATATTGACTAAAACACGACTGAATGTTAAATTCTTTCTTGTTTTTTCATTGCTGATATTAATTTATTCCGGCGGTAAAATGCTGCATCTTCCTTCGCTGCTTATCATTTTGGTTTTTGGGATTATGATCAATAACTGGGAGCAAATACCATTACCTTCTCTGGTTAAACGTTTCCCGCAAAATGAAGTAAGCACCTTAAGAAACTTTCTTCATTCCATTACTGCTGAATCATCTTTTTTGGTAAGAACTTTTTTCTTTATTCTTTTCGGATTTTCAATTGACCTTGATTTTTTGTACAACCAGGAAGTATTGGTCATTGGCAGCTTTATTGTTATTGCTTTGTTTGCTGTACGCTGGCTTTATTTGCGCTATTTCTTTCACACCAAAGTTTTTCCCGAAGCTTTTTTTATTCCGCGTGGGCTGGTTACAATTGTATTATTTTACAAAATACCCGAGTATTTAAAACTTACTACATTTAACGATGGTATTTTGTTTTTCATTGTTTTGTGTACTAGTATCATTTTGGCAATAGGAATGATGTTTTATAAAAAGCAAAACGAAGACATTATAGAAGAACCTCAATTTGCAGAGAAAAAAGATTTATTATGAACCTTGCACATTTTAAAATATATACCAAGCAGGACATTCTTTCGCTGGTAAAGTTGCGAAGATTTGAAACCAAACTGGGAGAAAGAGTGCATGTGCTGACAGATGCAAACAGCATTGCAGATTCTATAAAGGGTTTAACTGCAAAATATGTGGTGGTGGGTATTCCTGAAGACATTGGCGTGCAGGCTAACTACGGAACCGCAGGAACAGGCACTGCCTGGCTTGCGTTTCTGCAGTCTTTTTTAAACATTCAGAGCAATGATTTTTTTGAAGGCAGTGAAGTTGCCGTCATTGGCCATTTTGATTTTGGTGACCTGCAGTTTTTAATTGACAAAAATGCACACACAGAAAACGAAAAAATAGAAGCATACCGTCATGCAGTAAATGCAATTGATGAGGAAGTGGAGACATTGATAAAATTAGTTACAGCAAATAATAAGGTTCCAATTGTTATAGGCGGTGGTCATAACAATGCTTATCCTTTGCTGAAAGGTTCGGCTAAAGGTTTGCACCAGGCGCAGCAAATTGCCTTGCCGCAAATCAACTGCGTTAATCTTGATGCACATACTGATTACCGTCCGGCAGAAGGAAGGCATAGCGGCAATGGTTTCAGGTATGCAGAAGATGATGGCTTTATGCAGAAATACTGCGTCATTGGTATTCACGAAAATTACCTACCTCAAAATGTTTGGATGGATATTGTCAACAATCCATTTATTGACTGCATTACTTTTGAGGATATTTTTATTCATGAAAAAAGAAGTTTCCGGCAGGCTGTTTCTCACGCCATTGAATTTACCGACGATAATTATGCCGGTATTGAGTTAGACCTTGACAGTGTTGAAAATGTATTGAGCAGTGCCTGTTCTCCATCGGGGATCCATGTTATCCACGCAAGGCAATACATCAATTTATGTGCTGCACATGTAAAGGCGGCTTATCTCCACATTTGCGAAGGCGCTATTAAATTGTCATCGGGCAAATCGAACAATTCAACAGGAAAGTTGATCAGTTATTTGGTGAGTGATTTTGTAAAGATGAGGGAGGTCTAAAGATTCTATTTTCTGGGTATAAGTAATAAAATAAGTTGTATTGCTGCACTGCGCAATGAAGATTGCGTAGCCAACTTTTTCTGTAAGTGAGTTGGATAAATTTTGATTGCGTAAAATTGCGTATATCTTAGTGTTTATCTGCAACCCTAAAGTGATTGCACAACATTAAACTAACTGACACAACAAACATGCAATACTTTCCTATTTTTCTACTAATAGTGATTGGTTTGGTTCTGGTAGCAAGATCGTTAACTGTTTTGTTCCATGAACTTGGACATGCTATCCCTGTAATATTATTAACAAAACAAAAGGCGACGATTTACATTGGCTCCTATGGTGACCCTAAACGGAGTATGAAAATCAATTTTGGCGCATTGGATATTTTCTTCCGATACAATCCTTTTGCCTGGAGACTTGGACTTTGTGTCTCATCTGCAAAATCAGTTTCCATAAACAAACGGATTATTTACACCCTGGCAGGGCCGTTTGCCTCTTTGATAATTGCAATAATTGCTTGCTATTTCACATTTACATACGACTTGCACGGTTTTCTAAAACTTTTTCTAATTGTATTTCTTGGTTCTGCTTTCCTCGACCTGCTTATTAACCTGATACCTAATAAAACGCCGATAAAGTTGTATGATGGTAGCATTACGTACAACGATGGTTATAATTTAAAACAACTCTTTTATTACAAACGATTACCAAAAGCATATGCAGAAGCGGCTGATTTATACACTGAACAAAAATTTGCTGATGCTGCAGTTCTATTTGAGAAACTCCTTTCTGACACAAAAGATGAGAATGTTCACCGTTTAGCAATCAGCGCTTATTTACAAGACAAAAATTATCAGAAGACAAAAGAACTTTCAGATGCATTTGCATTGACAGGAGACATGAATTCTGATGACTTATCAAATATTGCACTTTCTTATTCCCAACTCGGCTTTCATTATGAAGCATTGGAATTTTACAACAAGTCTTTACAACTAAACCCCGACAACAAATATTCGCTGAATAACAAAGGATATACTTTGAACCTCATGAACAAATTTGATGAAGCAATTTCTCTTTTTGACAGAGCTATTGATCTCGATAAAGATTTCGCTTATTCCTATAACAACAGAGGACTTGGAAAAATTAAGTTAGGAAGAACCGAAGAAGGTTTGCAGGACATCAACTACGCTTTTCAACTCGATCCAAACAACTCTTATGGTTACAGAAATTTAGGAATTTACTATTTTGACAAGGGCGAATTTGATGAAGCTTTGCGGTTGTTCACAAAAGCAAAAGAACTTGATGGCACTACACACATGATTAACGAGTTACTTAGCGATGCTAAACTCAAATTGACGGAAGGGTAGCAGGCAATATTTATAAATTGAGCACCGGCCGGGTGCGGAACTCTCTTCGCCACAGGTCCCCCACAACAATTCCTTAATGCAAGATGCCGAAATGGAGATGCCCCGACAAAGGGAATCACTAAACTGCTTACACACTTTATAAAAAACTACCATTTTTATTAGGAACCTTCAAGCTTTTTGCTTTTTCTTTTAAGATTCCTGGAAAAATCTTTAAGACTTGCCCATATTCTTTAAAGATTCATGGAAAAGTCTTTAAGACTCGTCCATATTCTTTAAAGGTTTTTGCAAAAGTCTTTAAGACTTGTGCGTATTCTTTAAAGACTTGTGCGTATTCTTTAAAGGTTTTCGTAAAAGTCTTTAAGACTTGTCCGTATTCTTTAAAGACTTATGGAAAAACCTTTAAGACTTGTGCTCATTCTCTAAAGGTTTATGGAAAAGTCTTTAAGACTTATGCTCATTCTTTAAAGGTTCTTGCTCATTCTTTAAAGGTTTTTTGCATTTTCTAGCCGTTCCGGGCTTTCCCGGCTGGCTTTTTGGTCAAAATCAGCCTATTGTATTAAAAACATTCGCCATAGAATGCCTGCGGGGCGAAATATCAAAAGATCACCTCCGGCTTCACATCGCTCTTCACCGACGCTTTTGCAAATTTTGCCTTTGCCCTTGCCGTTTCCTGCGGTTTTTTTTGTTTGGCCAACGCCAGTTGCAAACCA